>NZ_JBKVCZ010000022.1:0-39405 GCF_046966825.1 Hungatella sp.
GTGGTAAAATGAGTATTTCCTATACCTCAAAATGTTTAAAAGTGTAGTGTTTATTCGGATAATCTAAAATTAAATATAAAATTTACTGTAAAAACCCAAAAATCTCCGCTGAGGAAACGAAGCATTTCCTCTAACTTCCTTTTTTCCTGTCTCCATTTAGGCGCATCATGCAAATATATGCAAAGCTCAATTTTTCTTGTCCAACCATCAGCACTCTTTTTCCTCAATACTGCTTTATCTGCTGCAACTACAGCCATAGCAATAATTGTAAAATCCAATGCCTCTACTGTTGGAGCTATTTTTGATTTTCTCAATTCTTTAAATAGTTGTACTCCCACATGCCCTACATTGTTTATTTTCTGTTCAGGAACTGTAAACATTTCAAAATAATAATCATCATCACTATAATACTTTGGGGTACAGCATCGTGGATAACAAATCACTTTATTCATACTTCAACCTCATACACTTCAAACGTGTTTTTTATAGCTGTTTGAAATAATTTCTGCATATCAATCGTCTTACTACCAGAGTTTCTAAGCCTATTTAACTGCGATGATATTTCTGATTGTAAATAATCTTTCATTTCGTTCATACGATTAACACGTTCTACAGCTGATACTTCTTGTTTTTCAAAAGCTTGTCCTATGTCCAATTGGATACGACTAAATGCCTCATTGCCAAGAAATGTACCGGTGAGAGACCATATCTGATCATCAGTCAATTTACTAATATCTGTATCAGGATTTTGACTCATAAACTCGCTCAATGCAAATCTTCCTGAATCTCTACAAGATACTTCGTCTAAGCTTCCACCAGTTGGGCATACATTATCAATTATTGTATCAATAATTTCATTCGCATTAGCACCTCGTCCTTGCAATTCTGATAAAATTTTACCCAATGGGAAATTCTCGTTATCCCTTAAGGACTGAAATGTCTGGAAGAAATTCGCAGCTGCTTTGGTTGAAGTACGCATGCGTTTGGAGAGATTTTTCGCTCCGCCCATTCCTGTTTTAGAATAATGCCCCAGCGATTTTCTCAAAGAGTCTTTACTCCCAGAATGAACGTATTCACCCATTCCTCGTCTAGCACTTGCAAAACGGAATTTGGGTGCAATAACAAGTTTTTCATCATCATCCGGTTCTTTTTCATCAGATTGATTATCATTTTCACTATCGTCATCATTTTGACAATCCGGTTGCTCATTATCTTGATTAGGCAACTTAATGTCATCTAACCACTCCGGATCTAGTGAAACCCCTGCACCTGGTCCCATACTTGAAGCTGATGTTCCCATATGTTTTCACCCCTACTTCTTTTGTGTATTTTGTGTTATGGCCCTTTTTACACTATCTGGTGTTTCTGAATCGTCAGCCCATTGTTTCAACATATCTTTAGCCCATTCCTTTTCAGCAATAACAGGAATAATGGGAGCTTTTCTAGATTTTGCCGGTATCTCACACAAAGCCAAAGCTAAATTACGACCTAATTCGGGAAAAGCTTCCGTAATATGTACTGCTGCAAATAAAGCATTTACATTCCATTGTTCATTACGTCCCAAACTAATTATTCTTTTCAACAATTTCTCAGCCTCTCTTATTCCTAGAGATTTAATTGATTCAACAAGTTCCCTAAGGTATGTACCATTCTTTACTTTCTTTAACGCAGTTAACAATTCTTTGCCTTTAATAGAAAGTTCGTCATATGCAGCAAACGAAAGCGCCTTATCTCTGCTAAGATACAAAAGTGGACGCAAATCAAGTCCACCTAGTTTCGGTTCAATTAATACCCATTTCTGTACAAAATCATTGTTCCATGTAACATCTGGAAATTCATATTTTTCACCACTTATTAAGCTATCTTCTAACTTTTGTATAAATTCCGGTTTTCCTTCCTCTGCGTTTGCAACTTCTTTAGCCAGATAATCAAATGCCCCTTCTGATGCACATCTCTCAAACAATAACATCTTTATTAACACACCGGAATCTAACATCATTCCATTAATTTTTGCAACTTTTTTTCTTATCTCAAGAGCATTTAATAACCGTTTTATTAATCTAGGATTACCTTTAATATTATCCGCACCTACAAGAATACCTGCTAATTGATCTGCAATTGCTACATATTCCTTCATGGTTCTTTCTGTATCATCATCAAAAACCCCTTCTATTTTTTCTGCTGTCACATCATCTTCCCATGCTTTATTCAAAAGCTTGCTTAATTTATTTTGCGCCTCTAAAAATGCTTCTTGTCTCACTCCGTTTCTTTTAACTTCTAATTCCATGAACAAGAGAACTATGTACACTTTTACTTCTGCAATCCCCAAATGCGGTATTTTTATTGGAACTTGAATCAACTTATCGAAATAACTTGTAACTAACTCATCTGACAATTCAACTCCATTAAAATGGGCACGTACTCCATTTCTTATCATCTGTTCATCTGCTGCGATGATAAAGGCTGTTCGCTCTACAAATAATAATAATCTCATTGCTTCAAGAGTCGAAATCGCTGTTTCAGGTAAGCACCGATCTAAATCATCTACCAAAACAACAAGTTTCACTTTTAGCTGTTTAAGTATTTCTTCAAATTCCTTCCTAATTTCCTCAATCTGCTTTGTTGCCGGCTCTGACATCTCTTCATTATCATTTAAAAGATTTTCCAATTCTGGAGTCAGTCCTTCAATCGCAGTATCTATCGCTTCACTGTTCTCAGACTTTTTATCACGATTATTCCAACTGCTTTTTATGACATTTGCAAAATTTGCAATCACGCCGACAGGCGCTGCTCCTGGAATAAAGCCAGCCAACAAAGGTAATGCCAGTTTTGATACCTGAAACCAATTAATACGTTTCAGGAATTTCTTGAATTTCTTTCCAAGCTCACCATCTTCATCAATTCCTTGTTTTTTCATTTCTTCAGTCAATTTCATCGTCACCGACTGGAGCAAGGCGGATTTCGCATCTTCATATCCCTGATATAACCATGCATTGAATTCAAGAAAAATATATTTGTTATCACTGGACTGGTCATTCAAATCTTTACCAATCATTTTTACCATGGAGGATTTCCCGGCCCCCCAGCTTCCAGATATTCCTATAGATATTGGATTATCCCCTGACTCAATTATTAAATCTGCAACCGTCTTAGATACAACTGAGAAATGCAAATAGTCTGTAGTAGTTTCAATATCATTCCACATATACTTTTCTCCTAAATCTTTGATAGATAGTTCAAAGTTTACTTTTTTATTTTTATTGAAAAAATCCGGATTATGTAACGTCTCCCATAGTGCTAAAAATTCAATGATGTAACGGCTTCGCATTCAGTTATGGATTGTGGCGGCCGAATCTTCACCTATTTATTTTGCAATATCAGTTAAAGAAATATAGTCATTATAACTTCCATTCGACACAACGAAAATTTGCATTCCCTGGATATTAATTTACTTTTAAGACCTTTTACTACTTTGTTCTCAACCTCAACCACTTTCCTCATTATATCAAATTTTGTGTAAAATGTCTTGCTCTTAACACCTATTTAAAAATATATTCGACATTTTATAATACTAACTCTAATCATATTCAAACATAATTTCCCAGATTTTGTTGTCACAATCTCCGTCTCGGTTCCGAATACCGCCTCGTCCTGGCTGTCCATCCATTTCACACGATAGGCCAGGTAGTTCAGTTCCTCCAATCTTTTTTCTGTCACCGGGACCTCATACAGGTACTGGCGCAGATTTGGAATGGACGATTCCACATAGGCGGTAGCGGTTTCCAACGGAACTGTATCCGTTCCATTCAGAAGAGAATAGGCTTCTCTCATTTCTTCGATTGTAGCCGGCAGACTGATACCTACACCAGGGCTCACTGTCCGGCTCAAATAAATCTTAAACATCTAAATTCCCCTCTCTGTCCTTTCACATATAGCCGTTTCTATTTTTGATACTCTATTAAAAGAGGCCCGCCATTTTTATCTGGCTGACCTGAAATTTTACCTCATATCCTCTTTTCCCCATCTCACATCTATGAAAAGGCCAAAAAATCGGGGTCAAAATCGGCCATTTTTTGCCCGATTTTTTTCTCGATTTTTCGCCAAAACCACTATATCTTGTGGTTAAATCCCTCTATTTCCCTTCCGAACCACAATTCCGCATCATTATTAACTCTTTATATCTTTCATAATGTCATTTATAGGTATAAAACCGTGGTTATTAGTTGTATCAGTTTCACAATAAGACACAACACCACACCTTATCATTCCAATCACCTTATGCTCTTCGTTTAATACAACACCCCCACTTGCGCCATGCACAATTCTGCCACTTACTGTTATTAACTTTTGTCCCATAAAAGTTCGCTCTCCAGTAACATATACAGTTTGAACATCTGGTGTATTTCCTAAATTATAATCGGGATAGCCAATCATAATAATTTTACTACCTATTTTTATATCATCCGAATCCCCCAACTCCCATGGAATTAAATCTTCTCTACCAAACCCATTATAACAAGCATAATCTATATTCTCATTTCTTTTTAGGAACTTAATATCATTAGATATAATGCCTATTTGGTCTTCTTTAAAAGTTGTTACCTTATAGAAGCCTTCTTTTTTTGTTACATGGTGATTAGTAAGAAGTAAGTCCGGATCAAGCAAAAAACCACTGCCTTGTATGTAATCATCAAGAGCATTAATTTCAATTATGAATACAGATTTTTCTATCTGCTTTATAAAATCCAAGTATTCATCTACACGAAAGAATATTTTGCCCGAAACTCGATTCAACTCAGAAGCATATTTAAGATAGGTAGGATTATTATCTCCCCTAATACTTTTTATATATTCAATTTTCCCTTTTAATACTTGTAAAAACCAATTAATAATCTCATCTTCTTTTTCACTCTTTCCTGAATTGACCGCTTCAATAATTTTAGGATTTTTGCATTTTCCTTTCTCAACATATAGCTTCGCAGACTCTAAAAGACCTTTAACTTTACAGCTATATAATAATGCCCTAATTTCCTTTATATAATCTCGTCTCAAATTAACAAATTGATTAACAACTAAACCGGTTACTATCTGTCTCTGTCGATAATCAGATATTCTAACCTTATTGTAATTTATCAAAAAATTATTTTTTTTAATAAGTTCTTCCAAGACAGTGCCCACATGAACCCCATTAAAATCCACATAAGCAATTTCCACTGGAAAATCAGCTTTATATGTTGAAAATGTAATATCGTCTGCATATCTACTATATTGCAAATTATATTTCTTTGCCAGCTTAGTCAATTGAGTATCTAACGGTGCACATACCATATTTGTTAAAATTGGTGATGTAGGGGCTCCTTGAGGAAGTTTTCCTTTATAACAAGCAATTTGCGAAATAACTAAGGCAGCTTCTTCACCCAAATTATATGGCGGCTTCATTAGCATACCTCTGACTCTACCAAAATGAATTTGGTCAAAGAAATTTTCCAAATCAATGTTGAAAACATACTTCTTTTTTACATGTCCTTTGGCATTAGTCGCCACATTTTTGTCCAAAACAAATCCATGAGCTGCTGGCTTCGTTTTATATACCATATTCAATATAACTGCTAATTTCCTTTGAATAGCTTTGAGTTTATCATTTGGCGCACAAATAACTCTTTCCCCGCCATTCTTTTTTGAGATTGAAAACTCGACATACATATTATCTGGTTTTATGCTATATAAAAAATATCTTAAACTTTTTTCTTTTATACCCAATATGTCAGCCACATCTTCGCGGCTTTTCATATTAAAGAATTTTTCTCTTACCATATTAGGTTCTTCAAGCATAACTTCCTCCAAATAAAATAGGAGAATTCTACCTTATCCATGCCCACATTGTGATTATTATAATTCACATATAGTAAAGTGAGATAGTCAGAGGGATATCCCCCTAACATTATAGTACATCGTTGCAGTAACACTAACGAATATAAATTCTCCTATGTAATAACTATATCATAATTTTTTGAAATATCAAATACTAACTATAATCTCTACATGAAATTCCTATAATCATATACCACACCTTCATACTGCGATAATAGCCAGCCAACTCTTGCTATAGCATTGGATGACTGAATTGTACATGGTAACTTTGAATACAATCCAAAACTATTCCAATTCATTTTTGATAACCCCAATATTTCTGTTGCTATTTGAGCCAGATCACCATTACCATAATGTTTAACAATTTTTAAAGGAGCCGGTATACTTTTTCCACCTTGAATATATCGCAGGTTAGCGTTTTTTACCGAAGGGGCTATTCCATGAGTATAGAGATATGCCGTATTTTCATTAATAGCAAAACACACGCCTCTTCTTACTGGGTACCCATCAATTTGTAATCTTCTATCATATTCAAAACATCGAAATCTATCTTCAAGAGTTATCTCTATTAAATCAATGTCTTTAACCCCAGCACTTCCTAAACATTTTGTTAATCCATCAATCTCTTGTTTCTGGAATGGGAACCTTTTATGTATAACCACTCTTTGAGGAAGCGTTTTAAATGAATCAAAAAATAGTTCTTTAATATTTAAGCCCAACTGATAAGCTTCATTTTCTGATAAATATGGATTATTTTTTGAATCAAATGTTACATCCTTAATTTTTGATAATTTATATCGGAGCCCTTGGCCGTCTGCTCCATAAATATGACTACACCCTATAAGTGTTTGGTTATCCGTTTTAATATGATCAACACTGTAACCTATTCCCGCGAACGCGGTGTCAGTTCTTAAGCCACTTAAAATCCAAGGTGTTCTTCCAGCTTTTACATAAATTGCAAGAGATAAAGCCCAGGCAATTTGACAATCCAACTCACTATCAATTGTTTTTTCTCTAATAAACTGTGTCGAGATATGTCTTTGAACAGAAAAAGCTTTTACATAATCATGCAAATCATAATGAATATTTCCATCATTAAAAAAAGTAAATAACTCATACTCTTTGGGAATATAAATAATAATAACATCTACACTATCACGTGATTTTAGATATTCAATCTTCTTCTTAATCTGATCACCAAAATTCAAGCATGACTGATATAAGTTGGCTTTATTTAGCATTTTATCATCTAATAGAGCCCATTCCGCAATTAGCGGAACACTGAGTCCAACCCCATAGACGGACTGAAATCCAGGATAATCAATAATGTAATCAACATTATAATTAACTTTGTGTTTTTTATTAAGTCGATCCAAAAAATCCTCTAATTTTTTTTTCGGATCCTACTGGGCTTATCACTCCTAAAGATATGTTTGATTTAAACAATCTATTATTCATATAGAAATCATACGGTTTATTATTAATCAACCCTCGCATAGGATGAAAATCTGTATGCATCGCATTCTGGGCAGGATTATAAAATTTTAATTCTGTATCTGCAAGTTCTGCGCCTCCAATGCATATTCTTTTTTTCATATCATCATCAGGATTGTGTAATGCCTGTCTTGATCTCAACCCAACAAGTAGACTTTTATTGACAATTGTAAACTCGAACCCTGATTCAGAATTACATGGATACATTGAAATAATCGATTTACCATCTGGAAAAATTATATTTATCCAATGTTTAATATAAGCCGCATAATTCTTATTCGCTTGCATTTTACATATTTGTTCCATAAATCTATCCGAAAATTCTTTATTTTCTTCCTTGCTAACATTATTTCGATCTTTATAATAAAAAGCAGGCGTTAGTGTCAAATATGAGTACTTCCAATCCATGAATAATGAAAACCGTATGCCCTGATATGCTTCAATATTTTTTCCGTTTATAGTGTAGTTTATTTTTTTTGACTCTCTCCATATTTTGTTTCTATTATATTTACAATTGCTATGCTTTCCAATAACAATAAGCAATGTTTTTAAAAGCATACTTTTTAAAGTGCCATTGTCAAAAAAAATTTTTCTTGTCAATGGTACTAGTTCTATCGTTCCATTAACGTTAGGGCCACACATGTTACTAATCGAATTTCGATTTCCCCAAGCATAAATCATTCCATTATAAGGTACTGCAACTATGTTATAATCAATCAGCTGCTTGCAATAATCCCATAGGTTCATAACTGAACTGTTTTTCACCTCAAATTGGTAACATTTATCTGGAAATTTAATTGGATAAACATTTGTATCTACAATTTTGTTTACACCCTCCTTATACGGTGAAAACGTTGTTGTTCTACACTCATACCCAGCACCCAGATCAGCTTTTAATTTTTCAACTTCTTCTTGTAGTTCCTTGTCTTCAAAACACATATGCGCAATATTAAGCATTGTTTTATCAAAACCATCTGTAGGTATATAAAACGCCTCTCGCCCATACAAATTGAGTTTCTCAATCAGAACTCTCACTTCTGGTGCAATATTCCTACCATATCCACACCAATAAAGCCTTCCAGCACCACTTCTACAAAAGCTACGCTCTATTGCTTGCATTAGTGATTTATCTCTTCCGCTATACCCCATTACAACAAAATAACGTTTTGATGCTTCAAATGATAAGGCATTAACAAAAATATCACTCTGGCTATCTAATTCCTCTTTACTGTTTTTTAGAGGACCATATTTGTAATCGCCATGTAGAGCAATACATAGCAACTCCTTATTAGCATCAGTACGATATATCCTGTCTTGTGATTCCAACGTAACCTCAATAGGAACTAGTTGATATTTATGCGCAGCTTTAATAATTAAGCCATCAAAATTGGTAGTCCAAACACTTTTAATTATCTCTCGCTCTGCTAACAAACATAATATATGATATCCCAAACTTGGCGTCTTTCCTGTTATGTTTCGTTCAAAATATTTTCTTCTATCGTCTGGAATTCTAAATGCTTTCTCAATATAATAAGAGTATTCAATATCTTCGCCTTCTTTAGGATATGTACCCTGATTATCTAACCAATTTTGGATTGACCGTTTTATATTTTGTGATTTGATATTATTATGCATTTCTGCCAATGTAGGATTTTGAGAAATGAATATATCTCTTTTCCATTCCCAAATACATTCGCTAGCACAAGGTATCCCTGATTCAACTGATGCACCAGCACCCAACAAAAATGAATACTTTGTATCTATATTTTGTTTAATAGAACGAATAAATTCATCAAACTCTAAAATATAGTCCATATATCTCTGTTCCTTCTCTCTCAAAAAATTATAAATAATATTTCACATTATGATACTATTATATAACTAACAATCTTCACATTATCTTTAATTATTAATATTAGTAGATGACACATTTACCAACCATAAATACTGCTCTGTTTTTTCTTGATTATCATCTTATCTTCATCTGACCGTGAATGGTCCCTTTTCCCCAAATACTCATCTTCCCTAGCGACAATTGGATCATACCAATCAGCCTTCTTCTTCGCCCATTCAATCCATTCAAAATCAGCTTCGGTCAGCTCTCCTTTATTCAGTATTGCAGTTATGTAATTTCTAATCTCACAAGCAATCCGATAATCTTTTGCTATATTCTCCAGTGCCTGCGTTTTTACCGCTTCCTGCTGCCGTCTTTCTTTCACTTCCTCTTCACGGAGTTTCGCCTCCAAATATAAACGATGCTGCTCTTCTCTCTTTTCCCGTTCGATTCTGTGTACATTGGAAATTTCATAAAGACGAATTATTATTTCATCCAAGTGCTCCTCTAATTTTAACTCTACACTATCTTTAATATACGAGCTGTCGTCAAACACAATACGAAGCTTACCATTGTATACATTATCGTATTTTTTTATTTTAGGTTCGCTTGCATATCTTTTATATCGTTTGGCCTCTTTATACTCCAGTAATTCTTTTGCCTCCTGCTTTGTTATTTCATGGGGTACCTTATCCTGGGCCTCTGCAAACTTAAAATGCACAACATCTTGTCGTATCTTTACAGACAAGTCTTGCTGCACCTCTCCTCCCAGTTTTTCTACTGTTTTAAATATGACATCCATAATTAAAATAGCCCGGCTTAATCCATCCTCAGAAACATCATTTATAAATCGAGGTGGCTCAACTGTTTTTCCTCTATCATAATAATTTCGATTCCTTGCTGAGAAATTATGTTCCTTGAGATAATCCTTATACTCTTTTATTGCTCTCTTATATACAACTAAATTCTTATGTAGGTGAGCATTTTGTTTAATTTCCAAACTATTGATTGCTTCAATTACCTTCGCTTTTTCATCAGTCGTTAAAAAGTATAAAACCGTATCCGGTATATCTAAATTTGTAGAAAATGGTATCACAGTTGGCGCTTCCTCTTTAAGCCTCTCCATCGCTTCTATACATCTCTCTTCTGGCTGTACTGCTTTTTCAACTTTTTCTTCCTCTACAAAGCTTTTCTTCCGTTTTCTGGTTACTACAGCACCTGCCAGCGTCAACTCTACAGACACATCTACATCACCTGATAAAGGTACTAAATCTGTTGATACATCCTTTCCAAAATCCACTCTTGTCCAATATCCAGAAGGAGGATATGGGACGTTCGCCTGTTTTAAACTGCTAATTAACCGTCCATAGTGTAGATTATATTTTTGGGCAACCTTTACAAGTGACTGTTTCCAAACTTCATCATAAAGCTGTTGCCTCGTTAAGGAAATCACTTCCTTACCTTTCATGCCAACTCCTCCCCCCTTCGTATTTTTTCTCTTCATCTTTATACTTGGACAGCGAAAACGCGTACTCAAACAGCTCTATTTCTTCGGTTCTGCGTCTTCGCTTAATATAAAAAGCAGGTCTTGTTTCATTTCTTCAAACTTTTCAATTATTGTGGTTAGGTTCTTTTCGATATTCTGAACCTGGATTTCATTTATTTTTCCATGATTATATGCAATTAACCGTTCAGCAATAATATGATATGACCAACTTTCTGAGTATCTTCTGTCACGCTCCTCATTATGAATGGCAAAACCAATTGGCAAAACACCATTTCTCATACCAATGCTTACTGCCATTGATGATATCCCCAAATATTCACCAGCAATCTTGCAAGTTATTTTCGATATACCACGTATCTCATCATCCGTATATTTCGCCATAGTTTACTCCTTCCATCCACCTTTTTAATAGCAATAAATATTGATTTAAAACACTTACACCATTGCAAAGCTATACATACATAATTATATTCTGATAGTACCATTTCAACTTAAAGCCTACCATCAGATTCAATATAATCTTTTATTCATTTTAACAACCTGTTCTTGTAGCATTCGCAAATGTCCTTTGACTACCATTAGGAACATATATCTACATATATCATTTATATATCAGGGGCTACTCCAAAGCAAATTGCTAAGCAAAATTAAAGGTGTACAAAGGATTTGTAAATGTCAAATAGAAATAAGCAAATCTCCTTCGAGGACAGTAAGCTACCAAACAACGCCTTCATAAATATAGGGTGAGTAGCCCAGTAAACTACTCTTTTTTAACCTACTAGATTTGCATATAATCCACTTAACTATATTAAGGTTATTATAACATGGAATGGATTATTTTCCCACAAAGCTTTATAAATTCATATCATCTCATTATAAACCCATTCTCCTCCTACTGGTTGGAGTTCATACTCAGTGCTTTGGCTGCGTTTGACGAGCATATGAAAGCTGGACGTTTTTGTTATGATACTGCTGTCTGTTTCGATTCTCCGTAGACCATCAGGAATTCTTTCTCACCTATCTCTTTTTCCGTCATGCTCTGTTGAACCTTAAAACCCTCTGCTCGATAAAATGATACTGCTCCAGTGTTTCTTTCGTATACATGCAGGGACAGATATTTCTTCAACCTTACTGTCTAGCTGGTGTCAATTCCCATGCCCCAAGGTTGACTGCTGCAACTCCTGTTATCTCATTCTATGTTTCATTTACATTTTTCCATTCCGTAATATCAAACAAACTCATCTGACCCTTGATGGTCTCCTCCTCCATCCACCACGAAAAAACATCCTCCGCCGTCTTCCACTTTGTCTTGCCCCCGCCAGCATGAATTACATCAAGCATTTTTCCAAAGGATCTTATATATGCCCGCTGGTAGGTCGGGAATAGCCGAAACTCTGTCCAACGGTTCTTCCCTGCCATAGGGCATCCCAAACAGCCGACTCGGTAGAATCCCATATCATAAAGCGGATTAATCTCCAGACGCTCGCTGCGTATATATTCCCACACATCTGAGTCCCGCCAGTCCACAATCGGGTTGCAGGTTCTTTTCCCTTTTAATGTGCAGTTCTCAAACAGCATCCGTTGCTCATCATTGTCATTATTCAGGATAATCTTCTTACTGGGATCCGAGACAAAGTTCTCAAAAACTCCCCGGCTAGTCTTCCTCTTCGCACTCTCCGCCCATCGCACACCGGTAGTAATAAAGCGATCCTGGCAGGAGTTCTCTTTACAAATTTGGCAGCAATATCTCTGCAGCCTTGTCGGTGGGAATTTTTTCATAGGGATCAGAGACCACATGGTAACTCTCTGGCCTTTGTAAATCGGATAATTCACACAGCAGGTAATCCCCTCCAGTTCCAACTTGCGAAAAATATCTCTCACATAGTAAATGGTCTGAGGTTCATCTGCTGTAGTCAGGTTGTGATGAATCTCAAATGGTATCCTGGCACGTCTGACAATTTCCCTACATACTGCGCTGTCTTTCCCTCCACTGTCTGTTACAACCAAGGGGCGTCCGTATAGTCTTAAGGACATCTCGGACGCCATCTTCACCCTTTCTATCGCTTTCTGTTCTAAATCCATTCAAAAAAGAGTCAGATATCTTTTCCCGGCCGGAACTCTGCCTCCTTCTTTTTGTCTCTCTTGCAAAAGAAAAAAGACACTGATTTTCATCAGTCTCTCCCTGTCATAACAATCTGCTCTTTTCTATTTACACAGTGAACACCATCACCTCCTTTACAGCAAAGCCCCACCATATTCCTGGATTTACATATTAATTTGCGGTCCCTGAGTTATTTCTGCCTCCTGAAACAGTCCGACATATTGACTAATCTCATCCGCCAATATCTGGTAATCCTTCTGGTTCGGCTTATAGACATACCACTCCTTCTCCTTGTTTTCCCAAATATGCGGGATAATCCCTTCCTTGAAATTGGGATTGCTGACCGCCTTCCTGCCCCAAATATCCCGGAATTTCAACGCATTGGTATCAATCATTCCCTCTTTTCGGTTAAACATTGTCATAACGATTCCGTCATATGTTGTAGTAGAGGATCTGGAAAACTCCAGACGCATACGAACTTCCTCATTTACTCTCACATAGCCACAGCTTCCGATATATGTTGCATCTTCGCTGTATCGGGTCACACCAAGCACCTTTTTTAACTCCATTCGTAAAAAATTCACCATTTAACCTCCTCTGTCCCTTTTTACAATTTAATCCGCGGCCCCTGTAAGGTTTCTAGCTCTTGAACCAAGTCTGCATATTTATCAACCACCTCCGCCATTTTTTCTTAATCGTTTTTTTCGAACAAATAAAATAAAGGCTATTACGATAAACAACGTTTACTAACCAACGCCCTATCATAACAGCCTTCTAGCTTGTAATTAACAAAAATGACCAGTCAAGTCCAATTTTATCGGTCATTTTTATTATGTATTATGATGCTTAATTACTCCTTAAATTTATGCAAGCTTGTATCTCTTATTTAATTATTTCTTTCGTATCTGTAATTCACCCCAGCCTTTTCCGCTTGGTGCATCTGGTCTTTCCGCTCAATATGATAGATACGGTTTCCTTTTTTGAATTTAGCACCTGTCTGTTTGAACCAGAAAGGAATATCATACTCCACACACTGCTGCATGATTTCTAAGATCCATGCGTAATCACAAATCCTGGCCTCTGGGCCAGACTCCCCGCCACAAGTAACTTGTTCAATTAATCCGGTTGCCAGATACCTACGAATCTCAATCCATTCCAGCATTGGTTCATGAATAATCGTCCGGTGTCTGATTGGTAAATTCAGAAAAATGGGGAGCCGATAGTCGGCCATATTCTGATTCTCACAGGTACAGCAGATTGTTACATTGTCATATCCTTCTCCCCAGTCTTTTGGAAGTCCAACCTGGAATCGATGGATTCGTTTTGTAATGATTACAAAATGCAGGTCATCCCTCTCCCGAATCATCTTCCATGCTTCAGGCCGCCATTCATCCGCTTCTTCTACAAAAAAGTCTGAGGTCATGCAAGTATACACGGCCCCCTCGTCCGGCTGTAATTTATATATACCTTTTCGATTCCGCTTTACCGGCAGAGCAAAGCTGGATGTCCTGGCTATGATGCTGCTGTCTTTTCCAAATTCGGCGTCTCTGCGGTACACATAGCAGTTCAGACACCCCGAACTTACTTTTCTACATCCGTGCCATGGATTCCAGGTTGCCATAATGCCACCTCCCGCATATTTAGAAGCCTTATGGTATGTTTCAAAAATGGTTGATCCGATAACATCTCCCTTTTCTATAACTGGAAGTTATAGAATTTCTTTTCATTATCTTCCTTTGCTTTTTTCTTTTCTTCTTTTTTTGCCTTATATTCAAAGTATATCCACATAATATCTTCCATTAATATTAGAAAAAGTCACTTTGGTAGGGAAAAGGTTCATTCCCCTGGCAGCCATTCCAACAACACTACAAACCCACTCACTTAGTTCATTTGGAAGTCGAAAGCACTCAGATTCTCCATCTTTTAGAATTGTTATTATTGGAGTGAATTTCTGATCCACCCCAACCGATAATACATCAAAAGTCTGAGAACCTTCATGCAACGGCAAAAGAAGTTGGTTCACCGAATCAAAATATACCTTCCCACCCCTTGAGTTCAAATATGATTCTTCATCAAAGGGAATTACAGGCTCAATGGGCAGTTTGCATCTTCTCCGCTCAAAATACCTTGCCAACTGCTCACAAGCAAACGCATTAAAGTATTCGCCCTGCATATCTATATCAGCCCGGATCTGTTCGACAGATTCAAAATGGTTCATAAAATTAAGCAAAGCATTGAATACAACCAAATTATCAGAATAAATGCCAGAGTACGATTTGTACCAAGCTGGTTGCCATTCGCAAATAAGACGATATAGCTTTTTGTAAAGCTCTAATTGAACTTCACTCAAGCAAAACCAACCTACGTCCAGAATCTTTTTGTTGGTGCTTTCATCAAGAGATTGGTATCGTAAGGAATCGCATAACCCCTTCAACAGCTTAGAAATTATTCCCGCCATCATATCTGCCATACGAAGACCTGAATGTTCCATAGAACCGGCTTCATCTGAATTATCCAGTCCTATTTCACGGGCAGACTTTAGAGTTTTGCTTTCTTCCTCCGCTTTACCTTCTTTATCAATAATAAGTGAATAGTTCTGTAAATTTTTCTCCTGTAGATACTTATAGACCCCATCAAAAGGCATATGATAATCCCAATCAAGCTCTGGAGCATCTGAAATTTCATCTAATACGAGTAAAATTTCTTGAAATGCCGTCGTCTCTGCTTGTTTCAATTCCAAATCGTTTTTATTAAATTCAACCCTATCTCGGAAAAACTTCTTTAGTTCCTCTAAAAAGTCTTTGGGTGATTCGTAGAGGCATTTAATGATTTCCCTCGGGTGATATATAACGAGAGCCTTTGTAATGGAATACTTCATAAAGTCTGCATCAAAGAGAAAACTGTTCTCGTACCCTTGAAAAACCTGCAACATAAGGTATTCGATCTTGCTGGAAACAGAAAAGTAAATATGAATTTCCTCGTCAAAAAGCGACAGAAAATCATTTATAAACTGAGCATTCTGCTTATTAAGGGAGGCAAAACCATACTTAAATTGTTTTTGCTGAAACATCGTACTTTTGATTTCACCATTACGATCTTTTCTATCTGCGTACTTAGCCTCAAAAGAAGCATGCCGTTGCAGAATATCATCCTTCTCGGCTGACCATCCTACAATCATGGTTACGAAATTATCATAATAATTAGAGGCACTTACTGTCTGATAGTTGATTTTTCGACTATGCTCAGACTCATCATAGTAGAAATTATATTTAGACATTTTGTAACTCCTCCTTCATAATAAATGACAATTTATAAGTAACTGCCCAAAAAGTTATTTCATCCACCTTATCAAGCTATGTTCCCTCATTTAATTCGCTGTCCTCATGAAACACCATCAGGTACTCCTGCTCCCCAGTTCCTTTCTCTGTCATGCTGTTTTCAACACGGAATCCTTCCGCCTGATAAAATGCCACAGCGCCTGTATTCTTCTCATATACATGCAATGACAGGCGCTTTTTCCTCTTTACCTCTGAAATCAGCTGATGGCCGATCCCCTGCCCCCGGTGTCCCTCCGCTACAAATATTCCGGCAATATACTCTGCGTCCATGCCAATGAAGCCTTGGACCTCCCCGTCTTCCTCAAACACATACACCTCTGCATTTGGCAGCACGGAGCGGACTGTCTCGAAATTCTGTCTCCAATACTCCTCTTTTATAAATGGATGAGCATTTAAGTTTCCCTCCAGCCAAATCTCCATAATCCTATCCAAATCCCGAAACTCAAATAACCGAATCATCTAATCTGACGCCTCCTCGTTCTACTGCTATTATACAGGAGCAGACATGATAGCGCAATATGTTTTCAGAACATTTGTTCTTTTCGTGCTTAACCACTGTTCTGGGCTTGCATTGAAAACTTGTATTCAAAGACTTACTTTTAAAGCTGCAGCTCCTGCCCAATCTGACTTCCGCCCAGGTAGTCCCGCCGAAACTCCTCCTCTGTTTTTATAAACAGGTTGTCATTATTGTCTGTATCCCAGAACCCAATATAAATCTCACCCATCTCCGTCTGAATAGGCCGGTAAAACAGTTCTTCTCCCCAGCCGCTATCTGCCATCGCCTTCCACTCTTCCATCACAGCCGCCAACTCCCGGTCATTTAATTCTCCGTATGTTCTTACTGTAAGCACACCCCAAAGGCTGCCGGCATATGCCTCTACATCTGGCGTCATAGATGCAACCCGTTTTTTAAGCAGTTCAGAAAACAGATATTCCGCCAGACCTTTCTCGGGGTAGCTTTTTAAGCTGGCCTGAATCTTTTCCCGGATCATGTTTTCATACGAGAGAAGTTCCTTCCCTCTTAAAAGCTCCGGCACAAAGGATTCACTTCCACTCCAATAGGCGGTTACAGCCAATGAATTGTATAGGCGGAATTCATGAACAGACGGACTCAGTTCCTGTATCGGATGTCCCTTATAGATGAGCGTGCCAAATGTTGTCTCCACCGGCCCATTCGCTTTCATTTTCTGCAAACCAAATTCTTCGAGACGGACATATGGTTCCAGTTCCTTCTCGATATAAATCTGATGTAAATTCAGCAGATACTTTGCATAGCACTCCGCTGACAACTCCTGAACCGGGAGGAATTCATAGTCCTTATAATTACGAATAATCTGACTTGCTGCATCTGCATCCCTTGGAACCTCAGCTTCTAGTGAAGCCAGAAGTTTCTTTCTCGACACAGTGGTTTTATCCGCCAAGTTCTGTATCTCCATTGCAATCTGGTTCAGCTCCCTAAATGTGAGCCGTGGAGGTAAGAACTGATCCAACTCCCAGATATTGCTGAGATAGTCTGCCACCTCATAAACGTCATATATTCTGCATTTCTCCTCAAGGGCCTCCAGCTGTTTCTCCGTCATAGGGAAATAATAACAGTTCTTTTCCGGATACTTCTTATCAAATACCAGATACACCCGGAATACTGCTGTCCCAGGCTGCACCACTTCTGGATTCTGCGTCTTTCCTACTTCCGGTTTTGGTGCCTTGATTCTTGTAATAAGCCCCTCATCTGTCAACCTCTCACTGGCTTTCATATGGAAACGGCCATACGCCTCATAATCAAAATAGCCGGTCAGTTCCACCGGCAGCGTTCTCCCTTCCCGCTCAAACAGATCATGTCCATACTGTTCTAGGGATTTTATCTCTGGATGGCATTCGTACTGGTCTAAATGCTCCATTACCTCCACAATCCGTATCAAAGAATCCGGCTTTTCATTCTGCAGCACAGTCTCGAAGACAGCCCGCTCCTGTTCCGTCCAGGAACCAATCTTTGCGGCAAGGTAGTTTAACTGTCCAAGGTTTGAATCCTGAAACACAAATTCTCCAATTAACAGATGTGCCAGACCGGACACCGGCGCTTTCACATCTCCTATGAATGGAATCATCCTGGAAGGATGGTACCCGGCCAGTTCCTCCTGGACCTGTTCTGCCTGTTCCTCCGAAGCCGGCAGCTTCATCCAAATTCCGCCATCCCAGTTTTCACGCTTCACAAACACTTCCATTTAAGCCCCGCTCCCTTCCTTATTCCTTCTATATTAAACATGGTTCCGATGATTTAAGTAAGGATATTACCCGGCAGCGCTCCCGACTGTACTTCCTGCCCCTGAGACTCGTCCTCCTTCTGTCCCTGAACCAGTTCTTCCGACTGAAACAGAGACAGATATCCATTGACCACCTCCGCTATCTTCTGGTAGTCCTCCTCTTCCATCTCACAATTCCACCAGACAGAATCTTTATACGATCTCAGTTCTGGCCCTGCCATCCGTTCCCCTTCCGTTTCTTGTTTCAGACCAGTCACATCACTGATCAAAAACTTCATCTGATCCACCAGCCCATTGGTCCGCTCCAGCACTGAGACGGTAAGCCTGGTATACCCACTGTCCATAAAGCCCTGTCCCAGCTCAATCTTCCCTCTGAGATTCTCCTCCAGTCTCCCATAGCAGGCTTTCCCCACATAATGCATATCCTGCATCGCAATCCGCCCTTCAAACATCTTTTTCAGCTCTTCCGATATCATTCCGCTGTTCCTCCCCGTCTATCGTTCTTACTCCTCCCTGTAATACCAACAATAAAACCCCCAGCTGTGATAAGGATATCACACGGTGTCTGGGGACTTTATTCTTGCCACTGTCAGGATCCCGGCAGGCAGGAATCCGTTGATTCTGCCGCCGGTCTTAGTCATATTCATTGATTCTCTGGGTCATCACAATCCCTGAGTGGAACTGTATTTCAATCTTATCTTCGCTGATTACCATGATGGCCTTAATCAGTCGCCTGACCAGTTCGTCATCAAACTGGCGTTTTAGGTAGTTGGTCTTTTGGATGTACTGACCCATACCTTCCACTCTCTGGTCGTAGGCTTCGGCCAGCTGCTTTTCCCGGCTCAGCTCTGTCCTCTTTTTCTTGAAGGCCCGGATCTGGTCCGTGATCTCCCGATACGCCCGGTCGAACTCCTCATCGGCGCTCTCCGTTTTAGCACTATCCTCGATTAGGGCCAGCATCTGTTTCTGCAGTGCATCGATCTTCTCATCATATTCGGTTGGCTCCACGTTGTCCGAGTAGCTGCCCAGGATCCGGATGACATTATCCCGGAAGGCATCGATGAACTCCCCTTCATCCTTTACCACGGAGTTGATGGCCTCCATAATCGCTTCGTGGAGCGCTTTTTCTTCCAGGCTGGGGGAATGTTTACACTTCTTGGTTCCGCTCTTCAAGCGGCTGTAACAGCGCCACACCGGCTTCTTTGTACCGCCGTTCACCCATACCTGCCTGCGGTAAGGCTGTCCGCACTCTTTGCAGTACATGATGTCGGCCAGCACATACTTGGAACTGTATTTTCCCCGGATGGTGGTTCCCTTCTTTTTTGCCGGGCGGTAAACATTCGCCCGGCGGGCCCGTTCCTCCTGTACCTGGTAAAACAGTTCCCGAGGGATAATCGCTTCATGGTTGCCCTCGATGTAATACTGCGGTACGATTCCTTTATTGACCGCCCTCTTCTTTTCCAGGAAATCCACGGTATAGGTTTTTTGCAGCAGCGCATCCCCCATATATTTTTCATTCATCAGCATTTTGGAAATCACCGTGGCATGCCACACGGTGTTTCCTGTCACAGTCCGAATTCCTTCCTTTGTAAGCGTCTCTGCAATTTTGTTAATGCTGTTTCCTTCCAGGTATAATCGGAAGATTCTGCGGACCAGCTTTGCCTCATCCGGCACGATGACCAGATTTCCTTCTTCATCCTTGGTGTATCCCAGAAATTTATTGTGATTTACATACACCACTCCGTTTTCAAACTGCCTCACATACCCCCAGTGGACATTTTCACTTAAGTTCCGGCTTTCCTCCTGGGCCTGGCTGCTAAGGATGGTAATCAGCATTTCCCCGCCATCCCCCAGGGTATTGATGTTCTCCTTCTCGAAATACACGGCAATATTCTTTGCCTTTAATTTTCGGATATGGGTAAGGGAGTCTACCGTGTTCCTGGCAAAGCGGCTGATGGATTTTGTGATGACCATATCAATTTTCCCTGCCATACAGTCATCAATCATTGCTTGAAAGTCATTCCGCTTACGGGTCATGGTGGCGCTCTTCCCGTCATCTGCATAGATTCCTGCAAACACCCATTCCGGGTTGCTGTTGATTTTTTCTGTATAATAATTCACCTGTGCTTCATAGCTGGTCTCCTGCTGTTCCTGCAAGGTACTGACCCGGCAGTAGGCGGCTACCCGCAGCCGCTTATATTGAGCCCTTGTATCACGGCTGAATTCCGGATTGGCTGGAATTACAGAGATGTTTTTCTTTACAACGGTTGCTGTTCTGGCCCGTCTCATCCGGTTTCCTCCCTTCTGCTGCTTCCTGGATAGGAAGCTCAATTTTTACACCATTCATTAATTCATATTCGAACCGTCTGTCCTTGTGAACGGTAATCCGATGTATCGTTGCCTTAAAAAGTTCACTATTAAATTCTTTTTGGAGTGGATTTTCTTCCAGGACTGTTTTCAGTTTTTCTGTCTGGTAATTCTGGTCCTGAATTCTGGACACCCGGTACTGTAATCTGGCCCGCTCATAAATCAGCCGTACCATCTCCTCGGATGGATACTCCGGCTTTTCCTCCAATTCCTGCAGCTTTCTGGTCAGTTCTGCCGCCTCACGGCTATATGGCAGGCCCTGCACGATGGTTTCCGGCTCTATCTGGAACCTCCCCTCCTTCACCCCTCTCATCAGTTCCATAAATGCTTGGATGATCTGGCTGTCTACCAGGAATATGTTCCGGCAGCACACCCTGTTTTCATTTATGTAGTGCTTACATTTCCAGACGATTTTTTCTCCCGGCTGTCCGCAGTGCTCCACGTACCGGCGGTAGGGCTGCCCGCAGACTCCGCAGATCAGACTGCCTGCGAACATAGAGCGATTCCCGAAGCTGTTAGGCTGCATGACACGCCCCAGCTCCCTGCTCTTTTCTTTCCTGCGCTCCTGTACCTGGGTGAACAGTTCTAGTTCTATCATTGTTGGATAAAATTCGTCTCCCAGATACTTTCGATTCTCCAGGATTTTTCCAACCGTCCCATGATTCCACACCGGCTTATGGTTTGCATTGAGTGCCCCCTGTTCTGTAAGTTTTCTCGCAAGCTGGTACAGGGAAGCTCCTTCTGAATACTCCTGGAAGATTCGATTTATAATCTCTGCCGTTTCTGGATCAATTACTATTTTTCCTTCCGCCATCCGATACCCCAGCGGCATATGGCGTTGTCTCATACTTAGCTCACCTCCTGTTCATTTTCTTCCAGTTCCAGACCATTCTTCAGACGGAATACCAGCCGGCGTCCGGGCAGCACTGTGATACGTTCCACCAGCAGTAGGAAGAGTTCCTCGTCATACGCTTCCAGGATGGCAGGACGGTTGCGGAAGACGCTTATCAGATATTCGGTCTGGGATATCTCCCATTCAAAGGCTTTCTGCCCCTGCAGCTGCCGCAGCCGCCTCCGGTCCGCTTCCAGCTGTGCCTCAATCTGGTTCTGTCTCTCAATAAAAATGGCAGAGCTTATGCTGCCTTCGGTTAATACCCTGCCCAGCCTATAGCCCTGCCGTTTTAGTTCCTGAATATTCTGTTCTATCTCCTGCATTTCCCTGTCTTGCTCTGGGTTGCCCTGGATTGCCTTCAACGCCGCCAGCATGGGGATCAGGATCTCCTCATAATTGCTGGCTAGCCGGTTCCAGAGCCTAAGAAATGCAGCCTGGATGACGTCCTCACGGACTGCCTTCTGGCTGCATTTCTTACTGTCTTTAATATGCTGGTAGCAACACCACTGGATTTTTTCATATGGCTTTCCGATGTAGATTTTCTGCCTGCGAAATTTTGTCCCACACTCCCCGCAGAGAATCCGGCTGCTGAATGCATACCGCTTCTGATATACACTGGTATCCTCCACACACTGCTGTTCCCTCCGATACTCATAAATCTGGCGGATAGCCGCAGCCTCCTCTCTGGTAATGATGGGCTCATGGTCATCCGCTATCAGATACTGGGGCAATTCTCCCCGATTGTTTTTGCGAGTGAATGGGACTCCATCGGTCGTATAGGTTTTCTGAAGCAGCAGATCCCCTTCATATGCACAGTTCTGAAGAATCCCCTTTACCACACTGTCCAGCCATTCCTTTGCTCCACGGATCGTGGGAATCCCTGCTGTTTCCAGTTCTGCGGCAATGGTGTAGGACCCTTTTCCTCCCAGGTATTCATCAAAAATCCAGCGCACGATCTCTGCCTCTTCTTTTTTGATAACCAGCTCTCCATACTCATTATTCTCATAACCATACGGTGGACTGCTTATAATGAATGTACCATTTCGGAATCTCCGTACTACCGACCACTTATTATTGGTGGAAATACTCTCGGATTCTCCCTGGGCGATAGAGCTCAAGATGGTTATCATCTGTTCGCTCTTTTCCATAAGGGTGTTGACCCTCTCCTTCTCAAAGTAAACGCCTATCCCAAGGGCCTTCAGTTCCCGGATAGCTTTGATGCTGTCCAACGTGTTTCTGGCAAACCGGGTCACGGATTTTGTCAGGATCAAATCAATTTTTCCCTGCCGGCAGTCCTCCATCATCTGCTGGAAGTCATCTCTCCGGTACAGCTTTGTGCCGGTCCTGGCTTCGTCTGCATAGATACCGGCCAGCACCCAGCCCTCCTCCTCTCCAATCAGCCGGGTATAATAGTCTACCTGGGCTTCAAAGGAATTCTTTTGGTCCGCTGAGTTCGTACTGACGCGGCAGTAGGCGCAGACACGTTTGACTTCCACCGCATTGGCGGCGGAACCGCTGCTAACAGGCTCGATTTTTATGATTTTCTTTACAACCTTCTTCTCCATAGGCTTCTCTCCTTCCTTTCTTTGTTCTCCTGTTAGCACCACACAATACCACAAGTTTTCAGATATATCCAGTGTTTTTACCCATATACTTTCGACAATTCCGGAGAAAATGTTTCCCGATTCAAGGCATCGATTTTTTTGTATTCCTCCTCTGAAATAAAGCCATTTTCCAGCATCAAATTCAGCAGTTTCCGTGCTATACTGTACCGGACTTCGTTTGTTTCTTTCTTCTGTCCCATGGGTCTGCCTCCTAATGAATGGATAAATTCAGACCGTATTCCGGTATCGCTAATGCCGAATCCTTTAGCACAGAAGTGCAAAGCATTTCCGGGCCACACTATACCGGACCTCGTTCGTTTCTTTCTTCTGTTCCATGGCCTGCCTCCTAATGAATGGATAAATTCGGACTATCTTCCGGTACCGCTAATGCCGAGTCCTTTAACACAGAAGTGCAAAGCACTTCAATCTTCCCCTGTTTCGGCGAATAAGCCTCCACACCAAAGTTCTGTAAAAACTCTGCATAGACAATGATGTCCTTTGCATTGCGACTCAGACGGTCGGGACCGCTCACCACCAGGATATTCACACCCCCTTGTGATACCGCATCGGTCAATGCCTGGAGTCCGAGCCGGTTCATATCCCGGCAGGAACCAATGTCCTGGGAATGACCGACTACCTCCCACCCCATGCGGGAGGCATATTCGGTTAGCTTCTGGTCCTGCCGCTTCAAGCTCCCATACCGGTCCTCCGGTGCATCGATCCGGGTATATACCCATGCTTTTTGCTTTTCGTTCATAAGATCCTCTCCCTCCTATTCTGGACTACAACGTTCAATCGAACTTTAAATATATATACGGCTCGGCTCTTTCTGTGGTTTCGTTGTTTTCCGTCTAACTAAGGCCGATGCTGATCCGCAGCGCATGATCTACCTGCTCCATATCCTCTTCCGGTAACCGGCCTATGCACTCTCTCAGGCGGACACGGTCAATGGTCCGGATCTGCTCTAACAGTACAACGGAATGTTCTTTCAGGCCGCAGTGGCTTGGACTGATTAGGACATGAGTCGGCAGCGGATGCTTGTCCTGTCTGCTAGTTACGGCCGCTACGATCACGGTTGGGCTGAACCGGTTGCCCATGTCATTCTGGATCATCAGCACCGGCCTTATGCCGCCCTGTTCGCTGCCGGTTACCGGTGTCAGGTCTGCATAGTATAAATCGCCTCTTAAAATATTCACTTTGGTTATCCTCTCTCATGTCTGTTTTTCTGAAAACAAAAAATCCCCTCACTTGTATTTAGCAAGGGGATGAAACTCTATGTAGTTTTATCCCGTTCTCTTTTAAAACCAGACTTTACTCAAGGGATAGTTTTCCTGCTCCTTTTGGTAATCCTCTCACTGCTGTTTCCAGTCGATGCTGTCATGCTTGCAAGGGTTGTGATGGACCGATTCTGCTCTCCCAAATCGGATATACATTGCTACTGTCTTTTTGCTATCATTTCTCATGATCGCTTCCTCCTCTGATGGTCTATTCTTTCTGTACCACATCATATCTGGCTTATCATAAAACAGCTATCACCATATCTAATAAGTACGCTTTGCCAATCTGACAAAGATTCAGCGTTTCAGTAAAAATATATCTGATGGCGGCGCTTAAGATACAGCTGCCGCCACACAATATAAAAACGTACTTGTTCTTCATTTCATTTTTATTAAATACTTTATGCTCCTATTCGGCACACCTCCCCGGAGCCTGGCAGTCGATTACAACCAGCCCTGGCAAGGCCGTCATAGGCACAGCTTCTTTTGCTGCCTCAGCCGGGATCTCCGGCTGCCGCCCTCATTGCGTGATCCCTCGGTCAAGAGGGGCTGTGACTAGACGGAAGTATCATCATAGGCTGCCCAGGTCATGGCGGTATGGCCCGGCCACGGGCCATTTAAAGAACAGAAAAAACCGCTCTGCACCTTCGATATGATAAGATTAACAGGACACTAGAGATCCTGCAGGTGGTCGTGGCGTATCTTTCTATGCCGCTTTCGCTTTCGCGCTGGACAACTAACGTATCGTAATCGCTGGATATAAAGTTTTCAAAGAACAACGGGGACTGAATAAGCCCCTTCACTCCTATAAAGGAAAAAGTGAAGGGGCCCACAACCTCAGAAAACAAAAAATTTATTCTATTTTTTCACGGAGCTTTCTCAGAAGCCGTTTCTTCCGCTTACTCACTGCCTGCTGGGTAACTCCGAGACGGGCTGCCAGTTCGCCTTCCGTAATCCCAGAAAAGAACAAAGCATCAATCAACAGCCGTTCTTCTACGTTCAGTTCTTCCAGCGCCTGATACAGTCTGCGGTTATCTTCGGCCCGGATCATTTCCTCCTCAATTCCCGGAGCCGAACGGACCACACGGTATTCCGTGTTCACCCCTTCCTCCTGGAACCGTTCCAGCGACATCTCGATCTGCCGGATGACACGATTCTGATATCGTTCCGCCTCACGGGCTTTATGATAGGCATAATAAACTTCTCTGCTCACTTCCACACGTTCTCTCTGTACAATAATGGTATAATTCCTTTCTTCCGCCATAGGGCTTGTCCTCCAATTCTTAAAATATGAAATGAAGAACAAATCCGGAGGTGAACGACACCTGGTATTTTGAGCAAAAATGCAAAGAAAATGCTGATTGAGTAAATTATCAGCCCTGGATTCCTGCCTTTTTTTCTTATCTTTTGTCTGTTTTAAATACATTCAATTTTCAAACATTAGACATCTCTATATCTAACAGAAGCAGCGAAAAACCAACATATCAAACTTCCCGTACATCAGCTGTACTCAAGGAGATCTGTTCTTTATGACCATGTCAGTAAAACCTGTTCTTCATGTTTTTTATCTACTAAATCCAATGTATGAAAAATGACCAATCATTACAAATAAGGTAAGGAGCTCAAATTAAACTTTTTTAACTACTATATAAATAAGCCACCTACCTAATTATATTTCCTACTTATTATCGATTCTTTTATATGTCAAAATCACATTCATTAACATTTAAAAAACCTGTTTTTTACTCTAATCTGTTATTTATAAAACTTGAATAACGGTATAACGATCGCTCAGACTAAATATTAACAAATAATGCATCTCTGCAAACTACTATATAATCTTCATAATAAGATGACGAATTCTATATTTTCATATTACTTTTTAACAAATGGCATAACTTTTCGTAGTGAAATTATTCTGTCTCAATCTACACATATAAATAGAGTAACAGGACACCATAGCTCCTGTAAGCTGACAGAGAAGTCTTTTTTTCTATACCAATTGCCGTATTCGCGCTAGACAGCTAACGTAGTGAAATCGTTGAATATAAAGTTTTCAAGGAACAACAGGAACTAAACAAGCCCCTTCACTCCTATAAAGGAAAAAGTGAAGGGGCCTACAACCTCATATAACAAAAATTTAGTTTTATCACGGAGCTTTTTAAGTCTTTTCTTAATGCCTACTCACCATCTAATGGGTTATTGGAGGGTAGTGTACCTTTCATTATCCCTGTAGAGGATAGTCTTTTATTTAACAATTGCTCTTTTAAAAATTTGATAAGGTCTGTAGTTATTATACGGATTATTTTATCCTGCATTCCCAAAGCTAAATGCAAATACGTAATTATAATTTTTTATTTTAGAATCATTCCAGATACATTTCCAGCCCAGAAACTTTCTCTGGCTATGGAGTGGCAAAATAGTATTTTGTTAAGCAAGGCGCTTATAAATCATTATACTTAATAATAATATTTGTTGCGCAATATATAAATGTATAAAATCTCAAAATTATGTATATATCAACCTTTTTACTCATACCAATGTCTTCATAGATAAAAATAATTTTTGTAGAGCAACCTGGTAATTATCAAGAAAAACAGTATAACCTTCCCTACTATTATGGGATAATACTCCTTGTACATTGACCAAACCAGCACTACACTTGCTCTCCAAATCATCTAAAACCTTTTATTCCGCACATAAAACAATCATCCTTTTTATGTACTTGTTTCGACCATAAAAATTCGTAACGTTGTATAAATGATTCCATAAATTTTTTTATCTTCCAATAGATTTTAAAACATCCATTCTTCTAAATTCAGTTAGCATCATACCATCCACAACAATAAAAACTGTCATATCAATAATAAGCGTTATGGAAAATACGCTATATACACCAAATCCGGCAATATAAGGCATGATGATAGGCCGCAGGTTGTAGATGGCTATTTGGCGAAAAATAACCAGAACACTCGCGTAGCTCTGCCAAGAGACTGCATCAGAGGCAGAATCACAGTTCAGACTCCCAATAAAATATATTACAGTAGAAACAGACGGAAATCCCCTACACCCAGTTCCACTACGGACGGCGTTGTAATAAACATAGAGAGAATTGTCTTCGGTACTAACATAATCGTCAGTTAGCAAATAAACACTAATAAAATTGCTGTGATTGCAAATACTTTCGTAATATCCTTTACCCGGTCGCACTGTTTTGTATTGTAATTGGTTCCGAACGCTGGCTGATATACCTGAGAAAGTCCTATAAAGGAATAAATGCAAAAGGCACTACCCGGTATGCCACGCCGAGTATAATCTGCCATGTATCTCCGCCATGCTGCGCCGCAAGATTATAAAGTACAGTTTGCTATACCAGTATCGTCACCTGCATCAGCATCGCAGAAAAACCTACTCCAAATGATTCCCGAGAAAAGCGTTTTTTCAATGCGAATTGTATTAATTCTTATTTTTTCGCTTAAAATACCAAAGAGAAGCCATTGCATACGCGCTCTGCGAAGCCACCGTTACATATGCAGCTCCATCAATTTTCATGCCATAACGTTTTGAAGTAAAATGAACATCAGAGCTTCCCCAGAATATGATTTATTGGAAACTATTCGTGTAATTTTAAAAATCGGAGTGTTTGCCTTTAAAGGAGCATACTGACGTGATCATGGGAAACGGATAGTTCAGTGAGGCTGTGTTAATAGATTTGATCGTGCTCAGCCAAACTCTCCCGTCTCCATTGTGATCAATATTGCCAGATATATAAGCGGTCAGTAACAGGATTACCTGGATTCATCTGCACCACTTTGGTTATTGTTCTTCCCTCTTTTCTGAACTTGCTAATCGTGGCTTCAGCGCTACGGGAATGGATCACAAAACGACCGTTCCAAGCAATTTTACGAGGAGCCAAAACATCACTGTTTAGTGTGAGCATAGCTAACGGAGCTTTCTATGATATTGGATACCTTGATAGCAGGCACTAACGGTACAGATATGCATCCTGTAGTATTCTTATCCTGTTGCCGCTCTTCAGCACTGGTCATCACAAATTTATCAATCGCGCGTTCCCACTTCTCCTGACGAGCATGATCGCGGATATTTGATACAATATCTCCTATCTTGTAATAAAAAATAAAAAACTCCATCGGTGTCGGACAGAGCTCCTGAAACGATGGAATTTTCTATTTTTTTACTTCCAACCAACACCCTTTGGATATATCATCCTCGAGAATGATGCGGTAATCCGACAGCATGGCCTGCCGGGCAAAGGCATCGTAATCTTCAAGAGTATATTGGCGGGGGGAAGTTGTTCTATCTGAAGCAGACATGGACCCATAGATCCTGCGGCGCATGGTTTCCGGCATATACCGTCCGGCGCCCACGCCGACAATGGCACATCCACCAGGCTTCAGTACCCGATAAATTTCAGTTATTCCCTGGACGGGAACCGGCCAAAAGCCGATAGAACCACGACACATGATAAAATCCGCCAGGTTATCCCGTAAAGGCAGTTTTTCCACATCAGCGCACAGGGTAGAAATTCGGTTATCCACCCCCAATTCACACAGGCGGTTCTGTGCGGTCCGAAGCGCTTCTCCGTCAATATCCACCAAAATCAGGTCCATTGCTGTTACTTTTGCCAGCTCAACCGCCAGATTTCCAGGTCCTGTTCCAATATCTAAAGCCACACCGGCAGACAGATTGTAATCGTCCAGAAATTGCTGGATCAGGAGCGGATACATTGGTTGCATAAAATCATAGCTAAACGGAATCATGTTATGCCACCTCCTCTGCTGTGAGAAGCAATACGGTAAGGAAAAATGTTCTGGTGTTCCTGGCCATCTGCTTGAAAAGAAACAATTTTGGAACGCACAGAAAAGAATCGCTCAATATTTTCCTCGTTAAGCAAATCCTTTGTCGCACCAAACAGTTTTTTCTGTCCCAGTCCCAGCATTAGAGTCTGATCCGATATATTAAGGGCATGATTTGGAAAATGCGTGTTGATCAGGCAGGCGGCGTTCATTTCACGCGAAGCACGCTCAATGGCATCCAGAATGCGAAGTTGGTTTTTCATGTCCAGATTGGATTCCGGCTCATCTAACACCAAAAGCTGAGGTCTGGAAATTAGCGCTCTGGCGATCATCACCATCTGAAGCTCTCCTCCCGAGAGCTGATTGCAGTATCGGTCAATAAGTTTCCGACACCCTAGCAAGTTCAGAAGCTCCTCTGCCTGATCGTACTGCGATTGATCAGGAACCTTAAAAAAGTTTTGGCTCGCGTTCAGGCCCATTACCACCATGTCGAGCACACGGTAAGAAAACACGCTCCGCTTCGCCTGCGGTACATAGCTGATCACTTGCCAAAGTTCCTTTTCTTTATAAGTCCGCAGGGGTTGGCCCGCAATAAAGGTTTCCCCTTGCTTCCAATGGAGAAAGTCCATAATGCATTTGAGCAACGTGGTTTTTCCAACTCCGTTTGGCCCCAGAACCGTCATGACCTTATGCTCTTCCAGCTCGAAGGAGATATCGGACAATATAGACCGGCTGTTGTAAGAAAAGCAACCATTTTTTACCTCTAAAATCATGTAGAACCTCCTGAAGTCTTTCGTAGCATCCACGCAAAAAAAGGCGCTCCAATGATCGCGGTTAGAATGGAAAGCGGGATCTCCGCCGCGGTGGCAGTACGGGCAATAGTGTCGATCAATAGCAGGTAGAGCGCACCAAGAAGCGCGCTGGCTGGTAATAATGCACGATGGTCATTGCCAACAAGCATCCGTCCAACATGAGGAATAACCAAACCGATCCATCCGATCACACCGCACAGAGAAACCGTCACACCGGTCATCAGTGTGGAAAGCACGATAACAACAGAGCGCAGACGATGAACATTGACCCCCAACGAACGAGCCTCTTCTTCATCCAAAGACAGAAGATTCATTTTCCAGCGCAGCGTCAGAAGTACTGCAATGCAGGGCAGGATGATCACGCACGAAACGATGATATCTTTATAAGAAGAACTGGCCAGACTTCCCATCAACCAAACTGTAATGGCTGGCAATTTTTCCTGGGGATCCGAAACATATTTAATAAGGGAAACCAGTGCGTCAAACAATGCCTGAATAATAACACCCGAGAGTACCAGAGTAAACAACTCCGTCCGACCATTTACTTTTGAAACCAGAAAAACCATAAGTACAGCCAGCAGTCCAAACGTTAAAGCGGATCCCTGAATAATGAGGGTGCTGGTAGACAGGAGAATACCTAAAGAAGCTCCAAAACCCGCGCCGGAGGAGACACCCAGAATGTCCGGGCTAACCAGCGGATTCCCGAAAATAGCCTGATATGTAGCTCCCGCCACAGAAAGCCCCGCGCCAACAATCATCCCCATCAATAGACGTGGAAGGCGTGAGCCCAGAATAACACTAACCCCAAAAGGATTCTCCGCCTTCAACGCCTCCAATGCCTGTCCATCCCGAAAGAGGGCTACTCCCATAATTCGGAAGGCTTCCAAAGGAGGCACCGAATAGCGCCCCACACATAACAAAATCAGAAACACGCCGGTCAATGCCATCGCCAACAGCAATACCATAGCACATTGTTTCGCTCGACTCAGTTGCGCACTTCTCATCACACGCCCTCCCGTAAAGCGGCATCCAGCAGTTCCAGGAACTTATCACCAAAGGGGCAGACCTGACTGGTCCATCCAAGGCGACTGGAGACTGCAACATGAGGAAGTTCCACATAACCGGTGGGGCTGTCGGCCCAATCCAATTCTCGGAAAAAGCCATCACCGATAACCAAATCATAGCGCCCAGAACGAATTCTTTCTTCAAGCTGCGCTTCGCTGATATGAGCCTGATCTCCAGAACGCATCAGCTGCTGGTCTGCGTCAAACAGGGTGCAAACGTCCACGGAAGTAAATTCTCTATCCAGTTCTAGGGATTCCCGCACACTGTTTGCCAAGAGCTGTTCACCGATGACCAATGCACAAAGTCCTTCATATTTTTCAACAGTCTTCTCCTCTTCTTCCAGAACAGGAACCTCGGATAAGAGATTTTCCAACTGAATCAGGAACCGTTGCAAGGGTTTCCGGCCAGAGAAACTTCCCGCCAGCCAAGACATTGCATACTTGCTCTCCAAGTATCGGCAGACGGGCAAGGCTGAAACCGTAAGAGCAATGTTGCAGGCCGCACTTACACTACCGCTAATCTCCTCCAAAGTGCTACCCATAGCCCATACAGAGCAAACAGTGAATCCTGCATCTTCCAAAACCTTGCGAAGGACATCCACATTCCGCTGATGGGTCAGGTCCAAAGGAGTGGCTCCAATGAGATTTACTGAGCGAGGAAGCACGTCTGTCCGGTGTTCAGGCAAAAAGGTTTTAGCCAACCTCAGAAGCGCCATTGAAACGCCGCGATCGTAAAAATCCGTCCCTTTGGTAGGAAAACTCATTGCTTTCTTGCCTGTTCTGTTTTCAACCAATTTGGCAAGAGCACGATAATCCGTTCCTAGAACGGCAGGAGAAGGACTACCTAGCAGTGCAAAAAACTTGCTGTCCAACCATTCATCTGCAGAAAGAAGTTTATTTAAAAAGATGCTATCATCTCCGAATACTGCCTCGGCGTCATCTAAATTAGATGTAAACACCCGGCTGCGCTGGTCAAACCATCGAGGTTCATCATAACCAGTGTAAGTGCCTGTGCATCCACCCGCATCATGGATAGCTAAAATACCACCCAATTCAAACAGAGTGCTACATACGCCAGAAAAATCCGGAGACAGCGTGGGTAAAATCGAATAAAAACCTCGCATAGAGAACCTCCTAACAATTGTTTATGAAAACAAATGGCTTTACACCACAAGTCCCTTGGTGTAGAGCAAAGCCCGGGCAGAAATATCACTGTTCAAAGCATCCTCCACGCCCTGAAGGAGAGCAGTAAACGCTTCAAAACCGTAGTGTTGGTCATCAGCGTCCAACGTAAACAATTTTGAAGACGGGCACACATAGGAGGCGGAAAAACCAATTGTAACATCTGCTTCTTCCGGGACAGCTTCCGCCATAGACATACTCGGATGATAGCTGGTATATACTGGCACATCGGGAAAACTCTGCTTCAACTGAGCGATCGATTCCCATTCATATTCCATAATAGCATCACTGAGCAGGAAGCTGATCTCCACTCCACATAGAGCCAGTGCCATGGCGATTTCAAAGGGAGAGCCGTTAACTCCAATTCCAACGCCTACCCGCAAGCCTTTCAAACGCCTCCGCCACTGAGAGATACTATCCATGCAACTCTCGTAGCAGGACTGCCAGGAAACTTTTCGTTCCAGGAAGGCTTCCAGCCCTTCATAGCCACGGCGGATCCCTTCCGGATGGTAGCGGATGAACTCTTTATGCCAGGGAATACCCAGATGACGCTCCATCTCCTGGCAGGCGACCCGACCAAAGGGCTTGATGAGCAAATTGTGACTGCTATGTCGCATTTCCATAAACTGCTCAAAGGTCTGGCAAGCGCTGAGCTGAAGCACCTTTTCGAACCCCGCCTCATTCATCAGGGAGAAAAACTCACCGTTCGGATTAATAGGCGAAAAGTGTCCAATCACATTGAGCGTGTCTTTGGGAACACGCGTATTCTTCTCCTTACAGAGAAAATCATAAAGACTGCGCTGTATATTCAGAGCTGGCGGCATACTGCTATTGGCTGTGATGGGATTCATGTGGCAATCCACAAAGGGCATCCCATACCGTTCAGTTAGACGGCGACACAGATTTTTGTAATCAGAGGCCAATAAATCATCGATGCAGGAGGCACAGATAAAGAATGCAGGAGGACGCTTCGATAGACAACTCAGAATGTCTTCTACAACAGCAGGAATGCGGTCCATATGGCTACCCAAGACCAAATCTTCCTCGGTAATATCCATGTAACGAATGCGGCTGCGCAATCCCAGCTGTATGCTGGAAACGGAGCCATGTCGGCCACAACCATGCGGCGCCACGAACAACAATACACTTTCCGGTACCAGCATCGCGGTTCGGACAATTCCCCATCCTCCCGCACTGGGTGCGCTGTAATGAAGGCAGGGTCCACTGACCACTTTTCCTTTAGTGCCTAATTCCGGCGCGGCGGGGTCAAGATTCGCGATCGTCAGGTGATATAGTTCTTTTTTCATACAGCACCTTCCTTCTGTTCCTCCACAGGTACCATAATGCGTTTGGCGATGTCGATGATGGTTTGAGAAACAGGAAGTTCAGAATCCATCTGGACCACGGTCATATTTTGCTCCTCGGCTCGCTGAATGTCGGAATCTCTCGGGACAACACCAATGATCTCTGTTCCGATCCGTTGCACAAAATCCTCAACAATGGCAATCTCATCGGGGACATTTCGACAGTTAAGAACGATTCCGCGAAGCTTAGCGTAACCGCGTTCCTGGAAGTTGTCCAAGGCCTTCTTGATATTAGCAGCGGCATATAGCGCCATTTTCTCGCCAGAGGTCACAATCACCACCTCATCAGCATATCCCTGTCGAACGGGAACTGCAAACCCACCGCATACCACATCGCCAAGCACATCGAAGAACACATATTCCGGGGCATAAACCTGAAATGCATTAAAATCGTCCAGAGTATCAAAGGTCTTGATAATGCCGCGACCAGCACAACCGCTTCCGGGTGTGGGGCCACCAGCTTCTACGCAGACGATCCCCCGATACCCCTTGACAGAAATTGCATCAAGACTGGGGCAAAGTCCGCCGTATGTCTGCAGTACGTCCATTACCGAGGTAAGTTCCTGACCTGCTCTCAAATTTAAAGTGGAGTCCGCTTTGGGATCGCAGCCGATCTGCATGACCCGTTTGTCCATTCCTGCAATCGCCGCGGCAATGGATGAGGTCAGGGTAGACTTCCCAATACCGCCTTTTCCGTAAAACGCAATCTTTCTCATAAATTCACACTTCCCTGCATAAATTTTCATTAAGTTTTATTTAACTCTGAGTATCACCCAAAATCTCAGCTACCATCTCATCTGTCAGCGTGAATCCGTACATCTCCTGATAAAAGTCACGCAGTTCGGTCTCCATATCCATATCGCCAAAAAGCTCAGGATGCTGAATTTTGGCCATCCATTTGATCGTCAGAGGAGTTTCAACTCCAGGGGGATCCCAGCGGTATCCACCGATAGGAATTTTATAGACCTCGCCATCCTTGACAGCCCGAACAAGGGACCAGTCCTGACCTTCCAGCTTGTTTTCCAACAAGTCGGAGGGCTGCAGATCGGTGAAGTTACCGATATATATGATCTCAGGGTTCCACAAATAGATCTGCTCCATATCAACATTCAGCTCTTCGCCAGACAGGTCTCCCGCAGGGTTGATAGCACCGCTGTTGTCCCATAAGTAATAGCCGAATCCCTGACCAGCAACCTTCAGATTGTCGGAAAGCTGTAGGATGCTTCTGAATTCAGAAGTGTTCAGAGTGGCAACTCTATCACTTACCTCCGCCACCTGAGCATAGAAATAATCGATCAACTCTTCTCCGCGTTCTTCCTGCTGATACAGAGAGGAAATAATGCGAATCCAGGTTTCCAGATCGTCCATAGTGCCATATTGGAGTGCAATGACTTTCAGACCTGCGTTTTCCATCTTTTCGATCTCTTCGGTCATATAGTTCCACTGAAAAACCACATCGGGTTTCAGCTTCAGCAACTCCTCTATATTGACTACGAAGCTAGTGTCCACCCAACTTGTGTCAACCTTAGCCATAGTAGGATACATATGCCGCAGCGCACTATCTTCGTAAGCAATCACGGAAGAAGGATTACAACCGACCATGTAATCATTATTCCCCATTACAGCGTAGAAGATATAAGGGAATGGCATGATCGTTGTAGCCAGTCTCTGGGGTGGTTCATCAAATTCAATGGTGCGTCCCAGTTGATCAGTGATCACAATTTTATCACTCTCTTGCGCGGACCTGTCCTCTTTATCAATTGTCTGAGTGAACAAATCCTCTGCTGTCGAAGTTTCCATCTGTCCTCCATTGGAGCAGGCACACAGAGATAGTCCCAGTACACACGCCAATAACAGAGATAATACTCTTGTTTTCATCTATAGTCCTCCTTCTGTCAATTAATCAGTTAGTTTTAACTAACCATTCTGTTAAAAAAGTCTCTCACTTGGAATGCGAAATATAAACCCCGTCAGTTAGTTTATACTAACCTTTTTCGACTTTACCACTTCCATCCAGAAATGTCAATACCTAATTTCATTTTTGACCAAATATCTAGTATACCGGCGCACGAATTAATTCTACAAAACAATCCCGGAACCGTCAAAAAACTCGGGATGGCAACATTTAAGAACGTGGCATCTCTGCGAGAAAAATTATCATGTTGTCAGATTATATAAAAATTGCTTACTTTTATTGATTTCAGCAATGCAAAATATACAAACCAGAGCAGCCATAAAAACTCCAGACTTATACTGGTGAGTAGTTTTACTTATATGTGGTTGGCAACAATTGTATGATTCTTTGAAGTTTCTTTATGTTTACTGCGTTAGCTCTGTCATTGACAAACACAGCGCTCATTCTCTGTGCTCTCAAGTCTCTTATGTCTGATATATAGGTATTTCCATCAATCATGTTGGCAATTGCTTTTTTATTACCGATGCTAATGTCGGCCACGTTTATTAAAAGAAGGGTTAGTGTTTCATAGCCCAAAGGTACGAAGATGTGGTAGTGGAAAATACCGTACTACGAGAAGGTCCTCACAAAAATGCGATTTCCAAACATTATATAGGTTGCCAAGAACAGCACAATTCTCTTTTTTGTATCCAACTTTCTGTGCTCTTGCACAATAGCACAGAGACCATCAATGGACTTCATCATGTAGATGCAGACACAGACAATGCAGATCTTTACAGACCGTAGATATCTCCTAACACGGCAGCATCTTCAGTAACTTTATTGTATGTGTAAGGAGAATGGGATCTGTATTATTCGTGAGCCAGATTATAATACCATTTACAATAACCTCGATCATATGTGAATTGTCAAAGTTCAATGGAGTCTGCTACTGAAATGCTGCAGCCGATTCCAGAACTACATCCGAAACTATATCAAGACTACATCCTATTTAGGCAGAGGAGTCTCATGGTGGCCATAATTAGGTTCCAGGATATCAGTGGATTCTTTACAGCATTTGCTAACCCAGTTGTAAAAAGTACTTAGCACAATGCCTTTTTTATGACACCAGTCAGTGCGGCATTCATTAATAAGTTTTATCTGTTCCTGCATAAGAACACGTTTGTTATGAGTAGTTGTCATAACCTATACTCCAAAATGAGTCAAACAAGTTTAGCGCTAAACTTGTTGACTGTTTTTTGAATTATAATGGGTATGCTATCTCCAGACTTCAACTGCAATTGAAAGGTACTTTTACAATGTTCCAAAGAGTAGAGTGTGTTTATTTTTCTGAGGATATCTGGCAACGGTATAAACTCTTCTAAATGACATTTTCGCATCAATTACCGTAGTAGCTTTTGCATATAATTAAACAACGGACCATCGCAAAAAAGGATGATCCGTTGTTTTTATCATTTTTTCGAATGAAACACAGAAAAATCTCCCAAAACCAAGACAGGACTCAATTGTGTACAATCCTCCAAATCGACACAAACGCTCATGTATTCCATGTGTTTTGCATCCAATGGATTGCCGCTGTTTTCTGCAGTCTTAGCGGCATAGTCCAAGTCATCGGCCAATACAAACATATAGGCATATGCGGCCCCATTTTCTTGATTTAAAAAATAAATCTCCAAATGCTCTTTTTCATTTTTTAGTGTTTTATTTCCTTCCTCCTGATGTTCTTGAAGAAAAGCAATCCACTCCTGGGCCATTTCTTCCTTGCCATCTTTGATTCTCATACGCCATAACACAATATCCATGGAAACACCTCTTTCTATATTGGTTTTAACTCTTTGTTTGATATGTTTTCTTCCCTCAGAATGAAAAACAATATTTACAGCGCTCTTCCATAACCCTCGGAGCATGTATGAGCACAGTTTTTCATTTCTACTAGCCACTTTCAATGCATCAGACAAAATAGCCAGATGTACAATGTGATATTCGTACAGCCCCATATTCTTTAATAGCAACCGTATCTTCTCTACTCGCTCCTCCTACAAAGGTTGCATCAAATTTCTTGGTATTATGACAATGCCTCTGTTTCCATAAAATGTTTCACTGAGTAACCCGATAAACATACAAAATCTTTTATTTTCCCCGCTAACCATCCGCATGTAAACCGGAGTACTGAGGAACATGAGAATTTTAACGGACAGCACCCTGTTTAGAAAACCATTCACTATGCAGATGGTATCCACAACGAACTAAATACTAATAAGCGCCGTGTTCAAAAACAGTCACCCTGTCCCCTTTACGCTAATATTGGAATTCTTCCGTCAGTTTTGCTTTCTCCACCAAATTGTTATAGGTTGGAGAAGTTTTGAGCAGTTCAAGATGAGTACCGGACGCTTCCACTCTCCCGCAGTTGATCACCACGATTTTATCTGCATTTTCAACGGATTTGAGACGGTGGGAAATAATGATAACAGTCTTATCCAGAATGAGGCGGTTCAAACTGTCCTGGATCTTTTTTTCGTTTTCCACATCCAAAGAGGCTGCAATCTCATCCAGAATGATAATAGGTGAATCTTTCAAAAAGGCTCTGGCGATGGATAACCGTTGACGTTCTCCTCCGGAGAGTGTTGCTCCGTTTTCTCCGATCATCGTTTTGTACCCCTCCGGAAGCCTCCGGATAAATTCTTCGCAGTTGGCCAATCGTGCCGCCCGGATGACTTCCTCGTCTGTGGCCGTCTTTTTCCCAATGCGGATATTTTCCAGAACAGATGTATTAAACAACGTTACATCCTGAAACACGATGGATAACTTTTCAAACAAGGATTTTGTAGAGAGCTCTTTGATATCCAGCCCGCCAATCCGGATGCTTCCGCCGTCATGATCATAAAGTCTTGACATCAGACGCAGGATACTGGTTTTCCCGCAACCGGACACACCCACTAAGGCAGTCACTTCGTTTTGCTTCGCGGTGAAACTGACGTTCTTGAGCACTTCTGTATCCTTATCGTAAGAAAAAGACACCTTATCAAATTCAATATCATAACTTGAGATTGTCTGATCCTTGCCCTGCTGTATCTTTGTCTCCCGCACCTCCCGGATACGTTTGACCATGGAATCCAGATAATACAGCTCTGCCACATTCATGCTGACCGCTTCTACGCTTTCCCGCACCTTAATGGAGGCCAGTACATATCCTAAAAAGTACAGGATATTGATCTCTCCTGTATGCAGCATTTGGACGCCTATCAGGATCACAAGCACAAAGGCAAATTGCAGAATGACATTCGAGCACAACATAGGAATACCCGCTGAAATCTCTGCACGAAGATGGATTTTCTCACTTTCTTCCATCTTTTGATAAAGAGTCTGCCGGATCTTCTGAGTCAAGCCAAAGCTCTTGATTTCCTGCTGATTTTCAATGGCCTCCTGAAAGCTCTCAGAGTTGTCCCGGAGCTTTTGATAATGTTTGAATGACTCCCGAATCTGAAGGTTTTTCGACAATAAAAGAAGCCCGAATCCAAGCAGAATCGGTAGAATGATAGCAAGCCCCAATTTAACATTGCCAAGGAGCAGCAGAACCGAAAGCAACGGAAAAAAGAACAGGAATCCCACTGCCTTTGCCATAGCGTGGCTCATAGCATGCTCAATAGCTGCCACATCCGCCATGATGGTTTGCGCCAGATCCGAAAGGTCATGCCTGGAAAAGTA
>NZ_JBKVCZ010000022.1:39798-41378 GCF_046966825.1 Hungatella sp.
GCGTCCGTTCCTCGCTCTGCTATTTTCCCGTCCTCCAAAACCAGAATTTCATCCACATTTCGAATGCTGGACAGCCGGTGTGCAATCATAATGACAGTCTTCCCCTTCATTAAGTGGGCAAACGCCTTTTGCAGCTCATGCTCATTCTCCGGGTCGATTGCCGCGCTGGCCTCGTCAAGGATCACGATCTTCGCATTCTTTAGCATTGCCCGTGCGATTGCGATCCGCTGCTTCTCACCGCCCGACAGGTATACGCCTTTGGAGCCAATCACCGTATTTTCCCGATCCTTAAACTTATCCAGAATGCTGTCGCAACCTGCCTGATGCAGCGCTTCCATGACCTCCGCTCTTTGAGCGTCTGGGTTCGCCAGACGGACATTCTCGTAAATACTGATGTGAAACAAACGGACATTCTGGAACACAAAGGCGATATTGCGGATTAAGGCGTCCTCTGTATAGGCTTCAATGGGCTCTCCCCCAATCTTGACCGCTCCTCCATCCACTTTGTAAAAACCAGAAATCAATTTGGCAATCGTGGACTTTCCTCCTCCAGAAGATCCCACCAGAGCATAGCTCCTGCCTTCTTTCAGAGTGAAGCTAACATCCTCCAGCACCATCTGGTCTGTATACCCAAAGCATACCCGTTCAAATTCAATGTCATAGTTTTTGAATGTGCTCTTGTTTCCAAATGTAAGCCGATCCTTTTGCATATCCGAAAACACTTGCTCCAGTTTCTCAACCGCCGAAGTTCCCATGAATGCATACATACCTACATACATCACTTTCATAAAGGCGGTAAACAGTACTCCACCCAGGAATAATGTCATAATGAGTTCCACCGCCAACACGGCAGGGTCTTGAATCCGATTCAGCGTTAAGGCTGTCACTGAAACGAGTATGGCAATAGAGCCAAATAGGATCAGCTGGAATAACACATATGGCCTGCGGCAACTCATAGAATAGTTCAAGGCATGTCGTGCATAATCCGTGATTGCCCGATGCAGCGTCTTGAAAGATGTAGCGTCTATGCCAAAAATCTTGAGCACCTGTATCCCGCGTATGTACTCCACGGTCTCGCTGCTCATTGTCTCCAGCGCCTTTTGGTAGACTTCCATAAACTTCTTTTCCCCGGTCATCAGGACAAGGAGCACGCCACTCAGTAGGAACAGAACCAATAGAACAATGCCTACCCGCAGACTGATCAAAAACCCCACCACAAGCGCCAAAAACGGCGTCAGAATTGCTCCGGCATTGTCAGGAATCAGATGGGCTACAATAGAATGAGTTTGGGCTGCGTTGTCATCAATGAGTTTACGTGTCTTTCCCGATGAGTTCAGATCAAAGTAGCGGAAGCTGGCATTGGTCAGGCCGTCAATCCCACGCTTGCGCAAGTTGGTCTCCAGCCGGAAGCCCAACATATGCGTCAAAAGCACGGCTGCAAAATACAAGAGCGAACCGCCAATCAACAGCCCCGCAACCAGAAACGCATTATATTGAGCATGCCCCATATCTCCGTCTACCACCAATCGTTTCAAAAACTCATAGAGGTAGTAATAAGCGCCTACATTGAGCAATGTGGA
>NZ_JBKVCZ010000022.1:41388-66008 GCF_046966825.1 Hungatella sp.
ATCGTTTCAAAAACTCATAGAGGTAGTAATAAGCGCCTACATTGAGCAATGTGGATACCACCGTCAGGCCGATTGCAAAATAGGCCAAAGGTCGCTGCTTTGGTACATAATATAGCAGTTTTTTGTATACCCCAAACATAGATACTCTCCTTTCTAGATGGATGCTGAAATCAATGTTAGTTAAGGATAACTCACGTATAATATTATCTCATTTATTTTTAAAGAAAAAAAAGAACTAGATGCAAGATTCAATCATTGACAATCAAATAGAGAACTATTCACGTTCTACGATAGTTCTCTATTTGAACATTTGCTTATTACTTCAACATAGATTGAATGAACCAAATTGTTTTGTTGTAATTTGCCACATCGTCTTCCATGTGGGCAACCACATCAAATTGATTCTCCTTGTCGGCCTGCTCACGAATGAAAGAAGCCTGGGTTCTGAGAGATTCCATATCTTTCAGAACCGTCTGCATCGCACTCTTGACATCCAACTCGACACTTTCCAACTCTGGAATTGTGGCAACTGACAAGTAACCCTTCATACTTGCCAAAGGGGCTTCTCCGTTCATTTTTAAAAGTTCTGCGATAGCATCGAGCACATCTGCAAGGGCATCATACAAGGTTTCCAGATATTCATGTGCCGCTTTAAACTGGCTCCCTACTACATTCCAATGAAGATTGTGTAATTTGATGTATGAGACACCAATGTTTGCAAGATATGCATTCACCTGAGTTGCAAGTTCTTTTTTCAAAATAACAGCCTCCTTTGATTTGAAATACATGGTTAGTCTAACTGCTCTTATGAAGTTAGTATAAACTAACCAAAAGAAAATGTCAATTCATTTTCCTATTCACGCTATTTACCCTATTATCCATATTGGGGCAAGTTTTTCACCTTTTATTCGCTAAAATAATTTTATAGAATGGGCCACAGTAGGAACGGTCAGGAAAGGTGAACGTCCCCAATCCAAAATAGCAGCGTTACCTTGATTCATACCGCTATCCATCACTTTCCCCGTCCACACTTTCGTACTCGTGAAACTGCTATCGAAAATGTAAAAAAGATGATTTATTGTGACAATCCTGCCTTCTGTGGTATCATGTATGCCTGCCTTTTCTATAGAAATTTATGTTTGACCAAAGTTGAGCAATTGAAAAATTATCCTTTATGAAGAGGCAATTATGTCATTTGACTATAAAAAAGAGTATAAATATTTTTATATACTGCAGAACAAATCATCTATCGTAACGGTTGCGAAAATAAACTGTATGGCTGTGAGGGGCAAAGATAATCTCAGCGATGAAAACGGTGAGTGTGTAGCATCCCGCAGTTTGCTGTGCGATATTGCATTTACCATTGTTCTTCCCCTTGATGGATTTTGGTTTCAGAACGCCATTACCAGAATTGACTATGCCCACAAGGGTAATTTTGAATTTATTTTATTTTTATCATTTGTTTGCCTGATTTCGTAACAAAGGCGGATTTTGATTGGGAGATTGAAGAAACAGCTTAGAAGAACAAACAAGATCTTACAAAGATTGAGTTTTTACCTATGACGAGGGTTAGTGTGTGTAATGTATTCACCTCAGTTCTTATGATGATGAATCCGAAACCATTTCCGCTAAGCTTGAATATACCGGGAAATATGATTATACTATTGACATTACGGATACTCTATCACCATGAGATTGATTTGTCCAATCCTCGCAAGCTAGCAACCGTGAAACTAAAAACCGTGGGGCACTATTCGATAAAACGAGTTAAACAATTTCCAATTCAGTGAGGCAAACAAGTCAGGATTTGCGATAATTAGGCATACGAATCTTATGATGAAATATTATGTAACGCAATGAAGGAGGAAGAATTATGTGTACAGCAGCAACTTATAAAACAAAAGATTTCTATTTTGGACGGACACTAGATTACGAAATCTCCTACGGTGAGACTGTTACAGTCACACCAAGAAATTTCAAATTGATGTTTCGAAGTGTGGCAACAATGGAGCATCATTTTGCCTTTATAGGAATGGCTCATATAACAGAAAATTATCCACTGTATTACGATGCTGTAAACGAAAAGGGTCTGTGTATTGCCGGTCTAAATTTTGTGGAAAATGCACATTATTGTGAAAAAGAAAAAGGTAAGGACAACATTGCCCAATGGGAATTTATTCCTTGGATCATGGGTCAGTGTACAACGGTGAATGAGGCGAGAAAACTGCTTGACAGAATCAACTTCTTGGCTGAACCGTTTAGTCCACATTTTCCTATAGCACAGCTCCATTGGATCATTTCGGATAAAAACAGCTCCATTACGGTAGAAAGTGTTAAGGACGGTATCTTTGTTTATGATAATCCTGTAGGTGTTCTCACCAATAATCCGCCTTTTCCGGTTCAAATTTTCAACTTGAACAACTATATGGGATTATCCATCGACACCCCTAAAAATTGTTTTTCCGAACATCTCAGTCTAAATGCATACAGCAGGGGCATGGGCGCTATCGGGCTCCCCGGAGACTTGTCATCTATGTCAAGATTTGTACGTGTGGCTTTTACAAAAATGAATTCACTATCCGAGAATGATGAAAAATCAAGCGTAAGCCAATTTTTCCATATATTAGGCTCCGTTGAACAGCAAAGAGGATGTTGCCGTTTGGCTAACGAGAAATATGAAATTTCCATTTACACTTCTTGCTGCAATGCCGACAAGGGTATTTACTACTATAAAACTTATGATCATCACAGCATTGTTGGTGTAGATATGAATCGGGAGGAGCTTAACGGTGAGGCACTCATTAGCTATAAGCTTATGACGGACAAAGCGTTGGAAATGCAAAATTGATAGATTCCAGTTTATCGAGAAGAGAGCAAAGCCCGCAAACAAGTGATAGGAAAGGTTAAGCGCCACTTTCTCTTCAAGCTTGCCTTCTGATTTGATTCTATAAAATCAGAAGGCAAGAACCAGCACTTATCTGAGAGTACTGCGACTCAGACAGATATGGGCGGAAAGAAACATTTGTTATTCTAAAAACGAGAACACAAACTGAATAATATACAGAAAAGGGGCTTTCAAAAAGCGATGAAAGAATGCCTCTTATCGGTAACATCATTAGGCCTTAAAAGACTGATAAAACGGTATAAGTAACCTTGTTTTGCCAGTCTTTCTATTTTGTTCCGTGAGAGGAGGAATGCAAAAATACCTCATGAAATGGATTTATCAACAGATACCTCTAAAAAGGCGTATTTTGACGCAAAACTACATCAGATTTTAAGTTTATGACACCATGCGAAACAGGTGGTTTTTTGTTTCGCGCATCCCCATTCCTCACTTCAGAAACTCCAACGAGAACTTGAAGTATGATGGATAAGAATCCCCCACTGTAATCCATAAGTTGTACTACAGAAAATAAGTCTTTAATTAGCAGTAGAAATATTGGCTATTAGATGGATCTCTGCGGCAAAAGAAACACTGGAGGCCATTGGGCAGTAATGCCAGATGGCAGTTTGCAGGTAAACTCTATTACTTGTTCGCTCATATTGTTAACTTATGAAAGGTTTTTTAAATTCAGCATATACTATTATCAAATACCTGAATGAGGTACATCATGGCAAGTTGTCCTTTTAACTCGGCTTCAGAGACCATCGCTGACTTTATTTACCGTCACGGGAGTCAGCAGCAATTTCCTGTCGATTCTGAAAATAATTTCTGCATGGATTTTGTAAGTACTGATTTTAGTATTATATACACTCCGCTAGATACTGTAAAGCCCCTCTCACTGAGCAAGTTTACCTATTACAGTATCCCTGGTCTGTACACACTTTTAGACAGTACCAGCATAGATGCTTCCGGTATTATGGCAACCCACGCATCGCCTGCCCTGAGCAATCGAGGACGAGGCGTTATAATCGGCATCATAGATACGGGAATTGACTATACCAATCCCCTTTTTCGCAATTCAGATGGTACCACTAGAATTATCAGTATTTGGGATCAGAGTCTTCCAAATAATAAAAGCACTCTTCCTGCCGGCGTACCTAATCGCTATCATACCAGCGGGGCAATCTACGGCACGGAATATATTCAGAAACAAATTAACGAGGCATTGGAATCTGATTTTCCTCTTACCGTGGTGCCTTCTACTGATACCAACGGACACGGAACTTTTTTGGCAGGTATTGCCGCCGGAGGAACCCTGCCCCAGCAGGTTTTTACTGGAGCTGCCCCAGAATGCGAACTAATAATCGTCAAATTAAAACCAGCCAAGCAATATTTGCGTGATTTTTACCTTATCAGTAGTGACGCTGATGCTTATCAAGAAAATGATATTATGATGGGCATTAAGTACCTGCGTGTGGAGGCAATTAGACATAGAAAACCTCTGGTCATTCTATTGGGAATCGGGTCTAACCTGGGTAGTCATGAGGGAACATCTCCGCTTAACATGATGATTCAGGATATTAGCAGAAATCTGGGAATGTCCACAGTAATGGCAGCAGGCAATGAAACTGGCCGAGGTCATCACTACATGGGCTCTATACCTACGAGTGAATCGTCCATTGACGTGGAAATCCGAGTTGGAAATCTGGAATCTCAGCGAGGATTTGTAGCTGAACTCTGGGCTGGTACCGCTGATACATATTCCGTAGGATTTATCTCACCCAGTGGTGAATCCATAATCCGTATTCCTATTATAGGCAGAAACGAAACTTCTATCCATTTCCTTTTAGAACCTACGGTCATTACGGTTAATTATCAATTAATTGAGACGGGGGCCGGTAAACAGCTTGTTTTTATGCGTTTTGAAGCCCCTACGAAGGGAATTTGGAAAATACGCGTATATAGTACCCAGTCTCTAACAGGACAATTTAATATGTGGCTTCCAGCCCATAACCTAATTTCTGACGAAACCACGTTTCTGTCCCCCAACCCTTATACTACCTTAACTCTACCAGGAGATTCTCCCTCTCCAATCACAGTAGGCGCCTACAATCATTCTAATAACAGCATCTACATTCATTCCAGCCGTGGGTACACAATAGGTGGATTAATTAAACCAGATTTAGCGGCTCCCGGAGTTAATGTGAACGGACCAGATATTGGATATAGAAACGGAACCTCTATCCCCATGACTACCAGAACAGGAACCTCGGTCGCTGCTGCCCATGTTGCTGGGGCAGTCGCTAATCTTTTAAGCTGGGGTATTGTAGAAAGACATAACACAACAATGAGCGAAGCATCTGTTAAAGCTTTTTTAATACGAGGAGCAAAACGAAATCCAGCCCTATCATATCCCAACAGGGAATGGGGATATGGGGCTCTGGATTTATATGAAACATTTTTACGGTTAAGAGAAGTAAGGTGAGTCCTTTTATTAAATGGAATGATTGGACACTAGGGGAAACGAGCATAACCTTTAAGGAAGTCAACCCTCTCATGTTTGATTGACTTCCTTGTATTCCCATCCTAGAGTGTATTTGAAAATCATCCCCCTCCAAAAACAACCGATTGTAGACACCGAATACACCTTCCACATTTTCATCACATTTATGATGTAAGACAGGCTACAAGCGATCATTCAGAGTTAGCATCCATTACTCCTTTGTAACAGAAACTATAGTTCCTGTAAATGCTTCTACTTGTTCCAGATTTCCTGTATAAACTACCGAAACCATGTCTCCGTCCTTAACCGCAGACAGTCCCTCTGGTTTTTTACTTTCAAAAGTAAGTGCATATTCTACTCCATCCTTATCAGTAATAACAAACATAAAATCCTTAATATCGCTAATTTCTCCTGTTATTACAGACTCTTCCTCTGTCATGGCATCACTACCAGATGGTTGAACAGCGGATGTATCTTCCGGGCTCTGAGAATTAATCATCTGTGATGGTTCGATAGAAGGAGTTACACTTCCCTGCCCTGAACACCCTGTAGCTAGCATTAAGGTTGCACAAATTGTGAAAAATACATTTCTTTTTTTCATAGTCTACGACCTCCCTTTTGAGTTTCATACTATTAGACGAAATATATATTTAAAAAGTTGCAACCTTTTTGTTTTGAATTGAAAACTATAAAATTAATAAATTAAAAATCATTACTGAATTAGGTCGTTTGGAAGGCGTTACAAATATCTCCAAAATGGAGCCGTTGCAGATAAATTGAATCCTGCCAATTATGAGGTATCATTTGGCTATGGTTTCCGCAAAATTATTGAAAACATTTATTTAAACATACCAAAGCATACTACATGTGCAATTGTAGCCCCGTCAGGAGTCGGAAAACAACACTATGCAATCTATTCGCACGTTTCTGAGATGTTCAAGAAGATTCTATTTGCATTGGTAGACAAAGTGTGAAAAATTATACTGCTGACAGTGTGCTTGACTGTATTAATATGGTCTTTCATAAGATTTATCTATTCAATGACACAATCAAAAATAATATTAAATTCGATATGCCCAAAGCAACACTTGATGAAGTAATGGAAGCAGCAAAAAAGCTTGCTGCTATGATTTCATTATGTCTTTGCCTGATGAATATCAGACCGTGATTGGAGAAAGTGAAGCTACATTATCTTGCGGTAAAAATAGAGACTTTCTATTGCCCAGGCAATTTAAAAAAATGAACCCATCGTCATTTTTGATGAAGATACTTCCAGTGTTGACTTGATCAAATCATTGTAATTTATAATGGGCAAGTCAGACAAAAGGGCACTCACAAACGGCTTAGACAAGAGGATGGTATTTACAAGAATTTCCTTAAATTTCGTGTGGAAGCAAGCGGTTGGCAATTATAAAAATTTCCTTTGCACTTTTCTTATAAAAATTAATCAATGAAAAATTCTATGCTACGTATACAGGAATATCGGTTCATTGATTCTGCATTATCAGCGTACTGTCAGCAAAAATACTTACGCCAATCCTCTTTATGAGATTTCCAGTTTCTATTGCTGTAAGTAGAAAAAGTTTATTTGTTAACAGCTCAAAATTGAAACAGACTCCAGTTGACAACTATAATGTAAATTTCCGCCTATTTGAACTTGGCCCTATCGAATTAAGATAATTATTAAAAATTGAGAAGGCAATAATAATCCGATAGTATCCCTGCTCTCTCTTTTTGTTTTATTGTATTTTTCATCCACATTGTTGATTCATGTTTTTTAGCAAATCTGATTTCTCCGCAATCTGCTCAAGACATTTCATTTCCTTGTTTGATAGCTTACTATAACCCTATCTATTCTATCTTTAGCTCTAATAAAACGTTTCTTCACATAGGACGATTATCTGAAAAATTCGAACACTTAGAATACCGCTATATACCAAACGGTACAGCCAGCCGTCTAATCAATTTATGATTAAACAGCTGGCTAATACAATTTTACTTATTTATAGAGACACGGAGCTACTTCCGCTGAATCCATGTTAGTGCTGTCATACCACAGTGCACCAGTATCAACATCCTCTACCGGTTCTCCTTTGGCTGCCTTGGCTGCCAGGGTAACCGCCTGATATCCAATCTGTACCGGATTCTGCGTGATGGAACCTGCTAAGACACCACTCTTGATAGCATCAAGCTGGATGGCGCCTGAGTCAAATCCAACGCCGATTACTTTATCTACCCCCAGCACCTGAAGACTCTCATTAGCTGTCACCAGATTCTTGGCTGTAAATTCGTTGGACGCATAAATGGCAATCAGATCATTTTTATTCAACAGGGTATTGGCCACAGTCACACAAGCCGCATCATCCACAGTTGCCGGAATGCCTACATCGATAATCACCTTTGCTCCGTCAACTGCCTTATTATATTTATCATGGCCTACTACCATGCATTTATCCTCGCCAACCACGGTACGCATTTTGTCTATGAAACCGCCCGTCCGTTCTCCTATAGACTGGGATGTCGCATCTTGGGAGACAACGCCGATTCTGACCTCTTCTGCTGGATCTGTTACCTTATCCTTAATCATTTCATACAATTTCTCCGCGGCCAGACCGCCCGCTACATAGTTATCCGTAGCAGCATTAGCCACAATGGAACCTACAGGGGCATCCGGCACACCGGAATCAAACCCTACAATCGGAATATTTGCTGCCTGAGCATTGGAAATTGCATCCAGGGACGCCTGTGTATCCAAAGCCGCCAGGCAGATGGCGCTTGGAGCCTTGTTGACCGCATTATTTAACTGCTCAATCTGCTCAGCGACTGCACTCTCACTGGCTGGCCCTACAAAATTGGTGGACTTAAGCCCCAAATCCTTTGCAGCCTGCTCTGATCCCATCTTTACCGCTTTCCAAAAATCATGCTGGAAGCCTTTTGCCACAATCTCAACCGTGACATCACTGTAGTCCACAGCCCCATCTGCCTTGGCTGCCTCCGTATCCCCTGCCGTTGTGTCTTTTACCTCTGTCTCCGGAGCGGCCGCTGCTGCAGCTGTCGTGGCAGGCGCGCTGGCTCCACTGGAGCAGCCCATTACCATCGTGGAAACTATTGCTGCGCAGATGACTGTACTTAATAATCTTATCTTCATGAATAAACCTCCTTTTATTATCCCACTTTGCGGGTTATTAGTGTGTATCAATCCTTCCCCTGTTTCCTTCTATTCAAAACATCTACAAATACGGCTATGATCAACACAAATCCAGTAATCAGCAGCTGATAATGTGGCTGTACTCCCACAAAGGGAAGGCCTGTCTTCAAAACGGACATAATAAAAACACCGATTAAAGTCCCCGATATGGAACCCACGCCACCTGCCAGGGATGTTCCGCCGATTACAACTCCGGCGATTGCATCCAGTTCAAATCCATTTCCGGTTCCAGGCATGAGTGTGGAGTATACAGCTGCATAAGACACACCTGCCAGCCCGGCAAACAGACCGCTTATGACATAAGCCAAAGTCTCCCACTTTACCACATTTACACCGGAAAGCCGGGTCGCCTCCTTATTACTCCCAAGAGACAGTATATAGCGTCCCGGACGCGCCTTGTTGAGAAGGATTGCCATCAGGATTGCAAGTATAATCAGCAGTATGAATCCCGTGGGGATACCTGCCTGCGGAAGCCCTGCCCCTTTTAATTTAAAAATACCTCTGAATGAGCCGCCCGGCGCCGAAGCCTGCGGAAAGGTCACGGTTGCCGTATTTGTCACAATCGAACCCAGGCCTCTGGTAATCATCATAGTTCCCAGTGTGGCAATAAAGGCCGGAAGCCTCATGACAGATACCATAAGTCCATTGGCAAGTCCGAACAGGCCTCCCATCAATATGGCCAGGATAACGCACAGCGGCATAGGCAGTCCCAGTTTTGTATACAGCGTTCCTGAAATCAAGGAACAGCAGATACAGACCGTACCAATGGATAAGTCGATTCCTCCGGTGATGATTACAAATGTTACACCTATGGCCATAAAACCAATATAATAGGACGAATCAAAAATGCTGACCAGTGTGCTGTATTTTGCAAAATTGTCCCCGAAAATCCAGAAGAACATGAATAATACAATCAGCGCAATGACTGCCACCAATTTCTGAGTACCGATGGCTTTGAACAATCCATTCGGCTCCTTTTTTACCTGATTCCCATTATTTGACATGTCTTTAACCTCCCATTTAATCTCTCAGTGTAGCGGCATGCATGATTTTTTCCTGGGTAGCTTCTTCTATGCTAATTTCTCCTGTTTTACGGCCCTCACACATAATCAGGATACGGTCACTCATTCGCAGCACTTCCGTCAGTTCAGAGGATATCATGATAATGGACTTCCCCTGCTTTACAAGATTATTCATCAATGTATAAATCTCGCTTTTTGCTCCTACATCGATACCCCTTGTGGGTTCGTCAAATATCAGGATGTCGCAGTTTCTGGTAAGCCATTTTGCAATGACCACTTTCTGTTGGTTACCTCCCGACAGGTTGCGCACCTGCTGTTCTACGGATGGTGTCTTGGTCTTTAATGCCTCCACATATTGTTCCGCGGTTTCTTTTTCCGCTTTCTTATCAATAAACAGGCCTTTGCAGAATGCTTTCAGAGAAGCCATTGTCGTATTCTCGGCTACCGTTTTCTCAATGATCACACCATAGCGCTTGCGGTCCTCCGACAGATATCCAATCCCGGCGTCAACCGCGTCCTGTGGGTTCTTGATATCCACCCGTTTTCCATTCACATAAATATCACCGCTGTCTCTCCTGTCAGCACCAAAGATAGCCCTGGCTGTCTCCGTCCTTCCGGCTCCCATGAGTCCTGAAAAACCCAGGATTTCTCCTTTGCGAAGTTCAAAGCTTACATCTTTTACTGTTTTCCCAACATTCAGGTGTTCAACCTTCAGCACCACCGGGGCATCCGGCTTTACATTGCTGAAACTCTTAGGCTCCTCATACACCGTGCGTCCTACCATCATCTGGATGATGTCGTCTTTCGTGGAATCCTTGGTTGTCAGCGTACCCACATATTCCCCGTCCCTCATAACCGTTACCCTGTCAGTAATCTGGTTAATCTCATCCATGCGGTGGGAAATGTATACAATTCCGATATCCTTGGCTCTTAGGTCACGGATGATTTTGAACAGCTCGCTGATTTCTGAATCTGTCAGCGCGGCAGTCGGTTCATCAAATACGATTATCTTGGCATCTGTTGAGATTGCCTTGGCTATCTCACACATCTGCTGGCGCCCCACCGTCAGCCTCCCCATTGTTTCCCTTGGGTCAATCCTGATATTCAGTAATCCGAACAGCTTTTCTGCCTCTTCTACCATCCTGCGGTCATTAATCAGCTTTCCATTCATTTTTTCTTTGCCGATAAAGATATTCTGGGCCACCGTTAAGTGGTTCATCATGTTTAATTCCTGATGCACAATCACAATGCCGGCGTCCTGCGCTTCCCTGGGACTTTTAAACTCCACCTGGCGCCCCTCATACACAATAGTACCGCTGTCTTTGCTGTAGATTCCCGTCAATATCTTCATGAGGGTGGATTTTCCGGCACCATTCTCACCCATCAGTGCATGGACCTCGCCCTTTTTAAGTTCCAGACAGGCATTTTTTAACGCATGCACCCCTACAAAGGACTTATCAATGTCTTTCATGGTCAGAATTACTTCTCCCACATCATCACCTTCCATTTCTTTACTAATTGCACTGTTTTGACGGAACCCATTTACAGGCCCTGGTCGGTAACTACCCCTTTTTGCAGCATGATATTGGCATAAAGCGCTTTCTCGCTGGTGGCGATAATTGCATAAGCTTTCTTTGCCTCCTCGTAGAACGCGAACCGCTCTATATGGCCAATGGCCCTTCTGCCCCTGCTGTCACACGCTTCCACCAATGTCATGTATTGATCCCAGATCGGTGTTTCAACCGTATCCCCGTCCGTTACCGACATCAGGCAGACAGGGTGTTCTGTGTAGGTGTCCAGGGGAAAAAGCGAGAGAATTGCTTCCAGTATCTCCGGCACGCCGTGGCCTTCCATATGTATGACATGGGCATCCCTGCCCATGGACTCTGCCGGGAAATTCCCATCGGCAATCACAATCCGGTCGCTGTGACCCATTTCACATAATATCTTTAACAGTTCAGGAGATAATATATGGGGTATTCCTCTTAGCATCTGTTTTCCCCCTGTTTACTGTATTTTTTATAACCGGGGTGCCTGCCGGTTACCCCATATCCTTTCCTCATTGAGATAAGGCGGTCAATATTTTCCCTGGATATTTCCTGTGCACCTCCCAGCATTCTGGCGTTAAGGCTGATTTTTGCAAAGAGTTCCAGTGTTTCCATGCGGTAATAAGCGGTAATCACATCAGCCCCCACGGTCAAAGCTCCATGATTCTGAAGGAGCATTGCATCATGTTCCCCCAGATAAGGCGCTATGTTATCCGGTACTTCGTAAGTGGAAGGGGTTCCGTAAGGCGTTACCGGAATTGAACCCAGAGCAATTACCGTCTCAATCATAGAGTACTCGTCCAACGGCACATTGGCTACCGCGTATCCGGTGGCCACAGGCGGGTGGGCGTGAAGCACGGAATTTACATCCTCACGCTCTTTATAGCAGCGGAGATGCATCTTAATCTCTGAAGAGGGCCTGTATCCGGGAAGGCCTTCCAACACCTCGCCTTTCCCATCGATACGAACCAGTTTTTCCGGTGTGATGAAACTTTTGCTCATTCCGGTGGGAGTGGCAAGAAAGGTTCTGTCATCCAGCCTGGCGGACACGTTGCCGTCATTGGCTGCCACCCAGCCAAGCTGCCACATCTTATGGCACACATCGCAAATCTGTTCCCTTAGTTCCATATAGCTTAATTCCATAATACCTCCTTATTTTCCAGGTTGCCCCGGCCTTTGGTCATTCCAGCATTTTTTTATATTGTCCGTATACCTGCTCCCATTGAGCTGCATCTTTCGGCTCATAGATATTTACCTTGGCGGAAGCCCCTACGACACTTCTCACCTGAGCCAGATCCCTAAGTTCTCCTGTCGCAAGCAGCTGCATAGACGCGTTACCCAGTACGGTAGCCTCCACCGGTCCGGCAATCACCGGACAATGACACGCATTGGCCGTCATCTGGCAGAGAAGTTCGCTCTGTGTTCCACCACCCACCATATGAATAGCAGGGTACTCTCTTCCGGTACACATCTTAATTTCTTCCAATGCCATGCGGTACTTAAGTGCCAAGCTCTCATTAATGCATCTCACAAGCTCTGCCTCATTCTCAGGTGCCTTTTGCCCGCTTTTACGGCAGTAACGCCGAATTCTTTCAGGAATATTTCCAGCCGGAACAAACTCTGGTGCATCCGGGTCAATCAGAGCTTTAAATGGCTTTGCATCTGCCGCCATTTGCTCCAGATGTCCGAAACTGTATTCCTTTCCCTCACGAATCCACTGTCTCCTGCTTTCCTGGACCAGCCACAGCCCGATAATATTCTTTAGGAAGGAAATCCTTCCCTGGCACCCGCCTTCGTTTGTGATATTCAGCCGTTCTGACAACCCGTTGATAACAGGTTCGTCCAGTTCTGTGCCAAACAGCGACCATGTCCCGCAGCTGATGAAGATGAAATCCTTATCCCTGGCAGGAACAGCCGCAAGCGCACTCTGCGTGTCATGTCCTGCCACAGCAATCACTTCTGCAGGCTCAATCCCCAGTTCCTGGCAAATCCCGTTCTTCATGAGACCAAGCCTTGTTCCGCATGGAACGATACTGCCCAGGATCCTTTTCGGGATACCGAGACTTTCCAACACTTCCTTTGACCACATTTTAGTACGGGCATCCAGCATCTGCGTGGTGGACGCAATGGAGTACTCGCTGACCTGCGCCCCACATAGATAATAATTAAATAAGTCCGGCATCAACAGAAGTCTGGAAGTTCCCTCCAGAAGCCCGGGCCGCTTTTCCAGCAGAGCCAAAAGCTGGAATACCGTGTTAATCTCCATAAATTGGCTGCCCGTAATCTGATAAAAGCGTTCCTTATCCATCTTTCCAAAACTCTTTTCAAGCATCCCTGCGGTCCGCGCATCTCGGTAGTGCACCGGATTTTCTAAAAGATTTCCCTCCTTATCAATCAGGCCGAAATCCACGCCCCAGGTATCCACGCCGATGCTGTCAATCTTTCCATACTTCTTTGCTTTCATCAGTCCCTGCTTCACTTCATAAAACAGCCGCAGGAAATCCCAGTACATGGTTCCGTTTAATATAACCGGATCATTGGGGAAACGATGGATTTCCTGTATAGATATCCGGTTCCCATCAAAGTTTCCCAGCATTACCCTTCCACTGGAAGCACCGAAATCCACTGCCAGTACATTTTTATGGCTCATAGACACACCGCCTTACTTATATAAAGGCCCATAAGCCGCACAGGCACGGAAATCCTGTCCCTCTTTGTCCATTCCAAATGCGTTCCAGGCTGCAGGACGGAATATTTTTTCCTCAGGCACATTGTGCATGCTGACAGGAATCCTTAAGATTGAGCAGAGTGTAATAAGGTCCGCCCCAATATGTCCATAGCTGATTGCACCGTGGTTAGCTCCCCAGTTATTCATCACGTCATACGCGGAGGCAAATGCTCCCCGGCCTGTCACCCTGGGCGCAAACCAGGTGCACGGCCATGTGTAGTCCGTTCTCTTCCATAAGATGTCAGTTACATCGTCCGGCAATTTTACGGTCCAGCCTTCTGCAATCTGCAGCATAGGCCCCAGTCCCTTTACCAGGTTTAAGCGGATCATCGTACATGGCATCTGGGCTTCTGTAACATATCTGGAAGAATAGCCGCCGCCTCTGAAATACCCAAAATCAGCCTCATTCCATGTGGTTGCTTCCAACATTGCCTTCTGATCGTCCGCCGTCACCTCATACCATGGCTTCATGACCGGCTGTCCGTCTTCATCCAGGGCTTTACCCGTGGCATCCAAACAGGCCGCTCCGGAATTGATCAGATGCAGGAAACCGCCTGCTTCCTTTGCGACCCCTTCCAAATCATATCCGGACGCTTTCTTAACAGCCTCCGGGCTCCAGTACGTACGCACATCCGCGAAAATCTGCGCCCTGTTGGTGAGCAGCTTCATGAACAGCATACCCAGCCCATTTAATGTGTCATTTTCAGTAGCCAGTATGTATGGCTCCCTTGCGCCGTTCCAGTCAAAGGAGGAATTCAGCATGGACTCAGCGAAGTCACCATTGGGGTAAAAATCTGTCCACTGTCTCTGTCCCTGGAAGCCTGCGGCAATGGCATTGTGTCCGATCCGCTCTTCCTCCCGCCCCTCTGGCAGATTGGGATTCCCATTCATCAAATCCTTGATGATGCACATCATCTTAACTACGAATTCCCAATCCCTATCCTTCTGTTCCCGGGTCTTCTGAACTTCGGGAGGGTTCTTGTCAAAACCTTCCTTACAATTTGCCTTTGTCCATGCAAGGGCCTTTTCAAACTCTTTTTTATCGTATATTTCCTCACTCATACGGCGGATCAGTTCCACTTCGTCTACGGATTCCACCCGCATCCCGAGATATTCCTCAATAAATGCCGGGTCTATGATGGAACCTCCAATTCCCATGCAGATAGAACCTATCTGGAGATATGACTTTCCCCTCATGGTAGCGGCAGCCACTGCGGCGCGTCCAAAACGGAGAAGTTTTTCTTTTACATCCTCAGATATACTTGTATCATCAGCATCCTGAACATCATGTCCATAGATACCAAAAGCCGGAAGCCCCTTCTGCGCATGGGTAGCCAGTACAGAGGCGAGATATACGGCACCGGGTCTCTCCGTTCCGTTAAATCCCCACACGCCCTTGATTGTATGCGGATCCATGTCCATGGTCTCTGCACCGTAACACCAGCATGGGGTCACAGTCAGGGTAATATCCACTCCGGCTCTGCGGAATTTATCCGCGCAGGCCGCGCTTTCCCCCGCCCGTCCAATGGTGGAATCCGCAATCACTACGTTTACCGGTTCTCCATTGCTGTAAAAAAGATTTTCCCTAAACAGGGCCGCCGCGCTTTTGGCCATGTTCATGGTTTGTTCTTCCAGAGATTCCCTTACTTTCATATATCCCTGTCTTCCGTCTATTGTGGGTCTAATGCCGATAACCGGATAAGACCCAACCAATCTGCTTGCTGCCATAGAGTTTTCCTCCTTTTTAATTTTAGATTGTTATTATTCTAATTTCTTTGCGCTCTTTTTACATAATTGGATTATACTATTGATATTCCCCTATTTGCTGTGATATAATGGCAAAAAATATAATAATATTCATTTTTTTAGTCATTTTATCCATCTATTTACTTTACCGTTCTGTATTTATAGTTATTTTTACACTTTCAGGAGGGCGCAGTATGCACTATTTGGACTATAATGAAAAAAAGCAACATGGGACTCTGGATTTTCCTATCGAATATTATCATGTAGATAAGCACCATCCCCGTTATAACATGCCATTCCACTGTCATAAAGAGTTGGAAATCATCCGGATTTTGGAGGGTATCCTCTATTTAAAGTTAGATGATGAAGAATTTGAAGCTCAAGCAGGGGATATTATTTTTATTAATGAGGGGGTTATTCATGGCGGTTTGCCTCATAATTGCATTTATGAATGTATTGTGTTCGATATCCAGCGTCTCCTCATGCACACAGATACCTGTCGGTTTTATATCCGCCTTATTACAAAGCACCAGATTATCGTACAGAATCATTTTACAAAAAACAATCATTCCTTACATCGAATCGTCAACCATCTTTTCATATCCATGCAGCATAGTGAGCCTGGAAGCGAATTGATAACCATGGGCACTTTATTCGAACTTTTCGGAATCATCTACCAGAAAAGGCTTTATCAGGATAAGGTTGATGATACAAAATCTTCCAGAAAGATGATGCAGCTCAAACCTGTGTTGGAATACATAGACAGTAATTACGGGCAGACCATTACACTGAATGAATTGTCCAGAATCGCCGGGATGTCTCCCAAATATTTCTGCAGCTATTTTCATTCTATCATTCACAGAACCCCCATTGATTACTTGAACTACTATCGTATTGAGCGCGCCTGCAGCGAATTAAGTACCTCTGATTTAACCTTGACAGAAGTAGCCTATAGATGTGGTTTTAGCGATGTATGCTATTTTATCAAAACATTTAAACGGTATAAAGGAATTACACCACACCGGTATTGCATGAATATTAGATAGCCCCCCAAATTGTCCGAAAACTTCTTTTTAAGCATAAGTTAAGCCTCTTTTCCTCCTTGTGTCATTGCAAGCATAATAAACACATATTTTAAAAGAAAAGAGGCTTCTGTCCCCAACATTAACTCCATCATTTTTCCAAATCCCCAAAAAAGGGGAGACTGTCCGAAAACTAAAAATCAGACAGATCGAATCACAAAATATAGTAACAGGTAATATAAACAACAACGAAGTGATGTGGTCTGAAAATTTTAAAAAGGAGTTTTCGGACAGCCTGATTTTTGGGGGTGATGGGGGTATTCTTTCTATATTGTGTCCCACACCAAAGAACGCAACCTCTCCTGTTACCTTCCTCAGTCCTCTTAAGAGGAAGTATGTGGCTCCCATTGATCTTTTTATCGTTCCAAACAGATAATCCGACAAAACACATCTTTTGATACATCAATTCTATACTGAGCTTCAGGAATAACTTTACTACTTTTACCTTTCTAGAACCGACTTTTGGTTCCTGGCTAGCCTTCTTACATTCCTGCTCCTCTGCCTTCTACACTCCCTACATGGCTTTTTCAGCTTACCCTTTGGAAAAACAATTTTTTTCCATTCGTCATTTCCCTTATAACTCTTGTTTCTATTCTTACAGTGTTTACACACACTTTTGTTAGCATATCGGATATTCCCATCTTTCCATTATGTGGGGATAATCACATTTTCCAGGCAGCAGATTAGGGCTTCCTCCTGTTCATAGCCCTTGTCCGCTGTCATTTCAAGGATTCTTTCCGGCTTTTCTTTCAGGATCCCTTCCGTGGTTGGACCCAGCAGTTCATGAACGGTTACCTGGTTCGCCATTTTAAAATACCGGATCAGATGGTTTTCTAAGTTTACTGCTTTTGGGAGATTGTATGACACCGCAAAATCATTTTTCATGAATCTTTCATCTGCATTCGTCACGAATATCTGAGATTCACCCGTTTCCTCCATGATTTTCTGGTAGATTTCTTCTAATTCCTCCTTCTCATCCATTTCTTTCAGAATCCACAGATACTCACCTGTATGTCTGTTCAGCCATTTGATTCGGTCATCCAGCTTATTTTTTCTTATTAAACAAACACGAGACGCGGTTATAAAACCTCTCAGGAAAGCGAACCGCCATAGGGGGCTGTAAATTAAGCCCAAAATGAGGTAGCCGCTATGACTGAGAAGGCAAAAAATGAAAGCGCTATTAATTTCACCTGTACATGCTGTATACAGGCAGTAATATAACAACCAGAAACAATGGTAACACTTATTACATTACAAGAATACTATGCGTAGATACTACAAAAATGCGAGCTGCAGTGATCACCTTCCGGCTACCGCGTCCCGCATTTTTGTATTAACCGATAAATCTATTAGCCTTCCCCACTTCATCGAATCATACTCTGTTGCAGAGCGTTTTTGTCCATTTAAATCTCCATTCCGCCGCCCTTCAGTTGGCGCACAAATAATAATGAAAGTGATTCACACCTCCAAGTTTTCGTGTTACAATAGACTTGATTATAAAGGCATCCCGGCATCAGTATCAGATGCACCCACCCGTTTGTTTATTGATGTGCAGGTGCGCCTCTCTACTTAGGTGGGAATACTCTTTAATGCGGTTCATTATGTGAGCCTATTTTTTGTGTCTATTTCACGATTTTGGCTCAATTTGCTTTCTTTCACACTACTCCTCTTGTAGTCTCTCTATTACTCTGATATTTTATCCGTTCCGTTTTGAACGGATATTCCCACCACTAAAAGTGTAAACGTAACTGGAAATACAATCGGGACTCCTATATTTACAACTGCCTGGGCCGCATAGCAGCTAACGGCATATACAATTGACATAACTGAAGTCTCCCTTTTTGAAGCCTTTATTATTTCGATTATAGAAGACACTAATAAAAAAAAATAGGAAACTAGCCCGACTATCCCAATAGTGATTAGATATTGTAAATACTCATTATGGGCACTATCAAATATTTCATTATAACGAGCAATCATTTCTCTATAATAGCTTTGTGTAACAATTCCAAATGTATCGGGACCGGAGCCAAACATCTTTCTAAGAGGTAAGTATTTCATGTAACATTCAATACCAATCCTCCAGATGTAACCCCTATGTGTTCCCCATTCATCATTAATCAATAAATAATCCTTTAATTTCCCATACTGTTGTCCATTCCCCATTCGTGTCGCATCGAACGTCATATATATAAGTGCAGCTATCGCCAGGATTAACATCATTCCCCAAATTCGTCTGCATGTACATATTCCGCACACGTCTTTGTATTTCTTCCGAATAAATCTCTCTAATATATATAGGAAAATGGTGCATCCCCACAATGCTGCCACTACGAAAACAAGCCAATCACCCCCGACTATCAAGCGGAATAAACCACCTATCGGCAACACATGCAATGCATACATTTTATCAATCACGCCAATTGCCATAAATTCTGTACTGATCATAGATATTAAAAGCATATATTGTTTTAAGCCATACATATCACGAAACGCGTATAATGGAAGAAAAAGCACTATGACTCCTATTGTCAAATATGCATTATCACTATTCCCCGTAACCAATGCAAATAATGATAGAATAACTGTAAATACATACCATGATTTTCTGGCTATATTTCTCTCTCTTACAAATAATGTAGTACTCATACCAAATATAAGTGCTACATAAGAGGCATATGTATTAATATTCCCAACTGTAGAGATAAAAGAAGTGTAATGGTTTGCATGAATATCTTTTTTTAACCCAAATGGATCGAGAAGAAAATATTGCATAATTCCAATTGAGCAAACAACCATTCCCGTAACAAGAAAAGCCTCCAGATACCATCTCTTAAATTTCAAACAATGGCCAAGCGTAAAGAAACTAATACCGCATATCAAATACAAAAAAGTCCCCATAAAACGGCCCTCTGTCCCCCAAAATGCCTCGAAACGATAATCAGACAAAACGCAAGATAACACAACCGAAAACAAAAAGCTAATCATTGCCCAATCAGATTTTCTGAGCTTTGGCGTCATTTCAATCGTTCCTTTATTTAGCCAAAGAACGATAAGAGTCAATAGCAGCATGACTGTTGCCATGCAAATAACTGTGCCACAATAAAAATAATATTTTGTATCTAATATATCAAAATAGTAATCATGAAATACCAGAGGTAGTATCGAAATAATGATTACTGTAGTTATACAGGCAATCACCTCATTTGCCAGTTTCCATCGTTTCATTAAATCCTTCATATACACACCCTCCTAGTATTCGGGCGCTAACTCGCACCTTCTACACGTTTCATAGTCCCAATTCATTCACCTAAACCAGGGATGCAGCTGCATTACAGAGTAGCCCCGTGATATACCATGATCTTCTTTTTTATACTCCCTCTGTCTACTACACCTGTCATTATGTATGCCAATGTACCATGCCACCTTCATCTTGTAGTTCTATAGCAGCTATATTTCTCTTTCTCATTCTTTCTTCTCTTATTTTGTATAATGTTCAATGATGTAGTTCTTCCGCAAAATCTACATGTAAATACAATCTTACTTGTGAAAATATCTCTTCCCGTTCCCTCTATCGTTGCCAGATTTTTTCCACAATATTGGCACTTAATATTCATTCCCTCTCCTTATTAACTTACGTTACAAATTCTACGGTCTTACGAAGGCTTCCGACACATCTTACTATACCATGCCATAGATGCAATATTTAAAGTCACTGCTATGACTCTAAATATTGCATCTATTATTTGGCTAAAGAATCTACTGAAAAATTGATACTCGTTTCGTATTTACCAGCTCACGCAAAGCACCTTGTCACCGATATGCACTACGTTCTGCTTCTCCACTTGCAAAAATCTATGATATGGTATGCGGCCAACACCTATCCTTGATTTCCCTGATTTACCTCCCTCTTCAATATGGAACCCGCGCGGATTATGGGAACCCTACGCGGTTTAATCTCGATTGCTTCTCCGGTTCTGGGATTTCTTTCCTGACGTCCTGCAACCGCAAAAGTTCCACCCCACATCAAGCGCACATCCCCTGTTTTTAATTCCTCAAAGATAGAGTCAATGATCCCATTTAGTGCATTCTCACTTTGACAGATGGTCAAGCCTGATTTCTCAGAAACTTTTTCAACCAGTTCTTCCTATTCATTTTGCTGCTCCTTTTTCACTATTTTTTGTTATCATATCATCCATTTTTTCTTTCGCTAAGCTTTTTAGCTGTTCCCTGCCAGGTACAAATAATGCATGTGGGTACAGTTTATCTGAAAATTCTATGCCCCTATCCATTTGAAACAAGATTTTCACTTCTGCATTAAACGCAAATGCCTTTTCTGTCATTTCCAAATAAACGAAACCAGGCAGATGGTCCGTCACAATTATGATGTCAAATCCTCCAGGAACGAATGACATCACCCGCAGAAGCGTTTCTTGATTTTTTGCCAACATCATGCTAATCTTGTAATCTAATTCAGCTTCAAGACCAATCAAAAAATCTCTAAATTCCCACAAAACATCATTCCTGCTTCCAAGCACCCCTATATTAATTTCTGCCTCTCCTGTAGATTTCCACCTCATAAACCATACCTCTTATATAAAAATTTGCAATCGCTGCATGCACTCCTTCCTGACCAGTTAGTCTTCCAACCTACACACCTCTGTTTTGCAACATATTCTTTTGACTTGGAGCCATCATTTCTGATTACCAGTCCATGAGAAGCCGGATCATAACATTTGATTATTTTAGTCTTTATGATCGTTTGAGGTATCTGGCTCTTGCATAGATGCATCTGAAGCAGGCTTATATTGTATCGTACAAGTCAGACCGAATGCCCTATTTACCAATTTAGATGCTATGGGAATTCTTGCATCTGAGTCTTTTGACACTTTCCCTATTGCGATAAGTCCAATGATTAACAAAAGAAAAGAGAGAATGCCGCTGATAAGACCAACGATTCCAGAGAAAGCAATTCCTAAGATAGGTATAGCATATAGCCCTGAAAAAATATTCGTTACGCATGATATGATACATTCCACAAGAGCAAGAAAAAATGCCTGCATGACCTGTTTTGTAAGCCATTCATCCTTTTGAATCACAATAACAAAACCAAGCAACATACCGCATAATAAAGTTTGTCCTAAAATTGCTAATACAAATGCCAACACTGCATAAAAAGAAATTCAAATATTAAATCTGTCTTTTCTCATTAAAAATCCCCTTCCTTGCTCAAAGCGATATATTTTGACGAATAATCCATAGTTCTGTATCCTATTTATGAAAACCAAACAATACAGTCCCATCCTATTTTTACATATGACTATAAATAGCCATTATTCATCATGGTGTCTCTACTGTTTCCTGTTCTTTTCTGGTATTCCCATTATAACCTCTGTTCTTATTCTTTTCATTTCGCATATACTCATATTCACGCAGCATTCTCATCAGTTCCAATGCACTCCGAAATGAAACGCCGTTTCCGCCGCTGCATTTTCCTTTTATGCGTCCCTGCATACTGGAAAACTGACGCTGATGAATTTCAATAATCAATGTTTCACACGCGCTTATACCTAAAGCCATAAAGCTATCCATATTTTGAATATTTGTACAGTATTTCATTGGAATATGCTCTTTGTCCAGTTCTCGCTTCTCATATGCTCTTTTCATATAAGCGGTCAAAAACCTTGGTTCTGTTGTCGCCATAGGCCGTTGAAATTTCGCGCATAATGTATCTATTTTCAGTCCCAAATCCAGTATGCCGGTAAATGCCACGGGTTCCTTTAAATAAAAATTTACAATGTCCCCACTTAATTCTCCCTGTTTATTTTTAATACAAATGAGAAATATACCTACACGGTCCGTGTTTTCCAGTGTATAAAAATCACTTTCTTCCATATCGATCACCTCATCATATTCCTTTCATCGGTCATAGCTTCATATGCCTCATCGCATAACAGCATAGGATAATTCTGCCCCGTAATGCCATCACAGCACTACAGGGCAGAATTGAATCTCACTTAAGGTGTTTCCCGAGTCCAGGCTCCGTTTTCGTCAACCTGGTATCCATCTGGTGTCATCTCATTTATGTACAGAGACCCCAATGGACGGCCATTCTGATTCGTATATTCCCATCGTTTCGATCCCTCATTAAACGTCCAGGTCTTCTGCTGGCTATCAGCGGTTAGATAATACCATATTCCGTCAATCTTCTGCCAACCCATCAGCATAACTCCGGTAAACGGACTCAAATAATACCATCTGCCATCGTCATCATCATAGTGCCATCCCTTTGTCATTCGGCCAAACCAGCCATCGTGTACATTGGACAGGAAATACCAGTTATCTGTATCCTGGTCCAAAAACCAGCCACTGTCCATAATACCCTCACGGTCAAAATGATAGGTGGCAATCTGGCTGCTTCCATTATAATTGTATCGTATATTGGCCCAGCTGTCTTTGATACGTGTTCCACTGTTTAATACAAAGGCCCACTTATGGTTAGTCTGATCAACATTATTCCATATGCCCTCGGTGCCATCTAAATACGTACGGTAACTGTTTTCTGCGCCATCACTGCCCGGTCCATGTCCTCCGCCGGAAAAACCTTTTGAACCGCCTGAGCCACCGGCACCGCCGGAACCACCAGAACCGCCGGAACCACCAGAACCACCAGAACCGCCAGAACCGCCGGAACCACCAGAACCACCAGAACCGCCAGAACCACCAGAACCACCAGAACCGCCACTGCTAATACTGTCTACCAGTGCTTTCAGTGTATCAAAGGCACTTTCCAGGTCGTCAACTGAAGGTCTGGGCAGACGGTTCAGCACTTCAACAGCCTCATCCACAGCCTCAGTAAGGGCATCTCTGTCTTCTGCGCTTACAGACCCATTATTCTTCAGGGCATTGGCGATATTAATCTCCTCCTGCAGCCTTTCTTTTGCTTCCTGCCATTGGGTATCGTCTTCAGGTTCATAGACAGCATACAGTTTCAAATCTCTTGTCACAGGATCTGAAGTATCATACATCCCTCCTCCAGACTGACGTTTCGACAGGCCTGTAAACTCATACGCTATGCCTGTAACGGAATCCGTATAGCCTTCATGAATATCTAAATCCATATAGTCTTCCGTATCATCCAAAGACCTGCCATCCCTTACCTTAAATGTATGGACCTGCCCCTTTCCGGTATCTATAATGGTCACTTCATACGCTTTATAATAACTAAATACCAGAGTATCACCGATATTAGCTTCAAAGGCAAAGCTTCCAGTAAAGTCTTCATTTTCATTCGGGTCAGGTGTCATCAGGACTTCTTCACAGGTCGTATCACCATCAGCCTCTCCAAAATCAATTTTCCATAACCTGTATTCCAGATTTCCCAAAAGACTGGTGTCTATTTTTCCAAACACTTTAATCGCTGGAGTCAGATTTGCGTCCTCCACCAGTGGTTTATTGGTTCCATCCACCTTTCGCGTAAGTCCGATATCCAGACTCCATGGTGTCTTAACGCTCTCCCCGTCATCCACTTCCTGCCTCACAGCTTCCGAAGCAGATGCCACCGGTGCATGTCGGTCAAACTTAACTGTATAAGCTATCCGCTGCCCGTTTGAAAGCGCTGTGCTATCCTCATCGTTATCCACCAGTTCTTCCTTTAATTCCTGAAGCGCTTCCTCTGACTTGTCCAGGGCAAATATCCCGTTTTTGGGTGAATAATCCACCGTTGCATTGGAGGCAGTCGCTACAGGAGGCGTTTCATACATGGCCTGGAGGATTACATCTCCCGCTGTCATTTCCACGGTCTGATTTCTTCTGGTCAGGTATGAGATATGCAAATTACCAATCTGTACTTCCCATTGTTTAAATGACTGCCCAGAAGGATTCATATCCTCCGCAGATA
>NZ_JBKVCZ010000023.1:0-65440 GCF_046966825.1 Hungatella sp.
ACAGCAACTCGTTTATATTACCATATCGTCTCTGTTTTGTCAACAACTTTTTTAATTTATTTTTTTGTTTTTTTCACCGTTTTTCGCGGTGGAGTTACATTATAGCACATCGGCTTGTCCGAGTCAACCATAATTTTACTTTTTTCTCCACGAAAGGGCAAAAAAATAATCATTTGGAAAAGAGCGGAGAAAGAGGGATTTGAACCCTCGCGCCGGTTACCCGACCTACACCCTTAGCAGGGGCGCCTCTTCGGCCTCTTGAGTATTTCTCCGTAGTTCATAGTCTCCATATGATTCGTCCTGCAACAAGATTGTTCCCAGACGCATTGACAATTATACTAGAGAATATTTCGATTGTCAACCCATATTTTCATTTATTTCCTGTTGAATTTTGTCGTGTACTATATCTGCTATTTGAATTGTCCTTAACCCAACATATTGTTCCGGCTGCAGCGGTTCCAGGAAGCGTACCTGGACCTTTTGCTTCTTTATAGAATTAACATCGAATGGTTTGAAGCAGTCAATCAGTGCAACCGGCACAATCGGGCACCTGGCATTTACCGCGCTCTTGAAGGTTCCTCCTTTAAAAGAAAGAAGATGATTTCCTTCCCTGCTCCGGGTCCCCTCGGCGAATATCACGTAATTTCTTCCCTGCTTCACATCCTCCGTCATCTTTGTGATGACCTTTAAGGATGCTTTTACGTCCTGTCGGTCTATGGCCATGCCGTGCATGGCCGCGATGACCTGCTTGATCAATATAATATTAGAAGCTTCTTTCTTGACGACAATCCCCAGCGGATTGGGACAACTCTCCATAATGGCCAGAACATCAAACAGGCCCTGGTGATTTGGAAAAAGAATAAAACCGTTTTTTTCTGGCAGATTTTGAATTCCGTGGACTTCTACTTCCACACGGCCTGTGCGGTTTACTGTTTTCACTACATTCCTAATATAATCATATCGCTGCTGTTCTGTGTGGGTGTCCCCTGATCTCCCCAGCTTCCAGATATGATAAAACCATATTGGAGCCCGAAAAAAATTCCGAAGCACCATATATGCAATACGGTTCATGATTTCCTCCTGCGTTTCTCTGTATTGTAATTGGACAGAGAAACTATTCTTCCCTGTATTCTTTTATCGCGGTCTCATATAGATTGTTTCCTTTGCTGTCAATAACGACAATCACAGGGAAATCTTCTATCTCCAGACGGCGGATCGCTTCTGTGCCCAGGTCATCGTAAGCGATCACCTCTGAGGAAAGAATCCGCTTAGACAGAAGCGCTCCGGCCCCTCCTACTGCGGCAAAATAGACGGAACCATTTCTGACAATGGCATCCACCACCTCTTTACTTCTCTTTCCCTTTCCAATCATGCCGCCAAGCCCCATATCGAGAAGCTGCGGCGTATACCGGTCCATGCGGCTGGCTGTCGTAGGACCTGCCGATCCGATGGGTCGTCCTTCTCTTGCAGGGGATGGACCCATGTAATAGATCATGCTGCCGCTGATTTCAAACGGCAGTTCCTGCCCCCGGTCCAGTGTCTCCTGCATCCTCTTATGTGCCGCATCCCTGGCTGTATAGATGGTTCCTGTTAAATATACGTAATCGCCCGCTAAAAGGCCGGCTGCGTCGTCTTTGGTAATTGGTGCTTTCATATAACGGTCCATACTGTGGTAAGCCCTCCTTCTCTTTCTTATATAATCCGGTGCGCATGGCGGTTTACATGGCAACAGATATTGACCGCCACAGGCAGGCCCGCTATATGGGTGGGGTACGTCTCGATGTTTACCGCCAGAGCTGTGACGCTTCCGCCGAGTCCGCCCGGTCCGATTCCAAGGCGGTTGACCTTTTCGAGCAGTTCCTTCTCAAGCTCACCTGCATAGCCCGCCGGAGGCTCCTCCTCCAGGTTTCTGGTCAGGGCATGCTTTGCCATCTCCGCACATTTTTCGAAGGTTCCGCCGATTCCCACCCCGATTACCATAGGGGGACAGGCATTGGGACCTGCATCACGGACTGCCGTAAGTACGGCTTCCTTAATCCCTTCGATTCCATCCGCCGGCTTTAACATAAAGATACGGCTCATGTTTTCACTTCCAAAGCCTTTGGGCGCTACGGTGATATCAATCCGGTCTCCATCCGTGATCTCATAATGGATGACAGCCGGAGTGTTGTCCTTCGTGTTGATACGGTCAATCGGCTCTACCACGGATTTACGAAGATAACCTTCCACATATCCGTCGTGCACACCCTGATTCACCGCTTCGGCCAGGCTGCCTCCTTCTATATGTACGTCCTGTCCTATTTTCAGGAAAATGACAGCCATACCAGTATCCTGGCAGATGGGAATCCTGTCTTCCCCGGCAATTTTTAAATTTTCCTCCAGCTGCTCTAAGATCTGTCTTCCCAGCGGCGACCTCTCCCGTCTTACCGCATCGCAGAATACATTCTTCATATCGTCCGACAGAACATGATTCGCTTCTATACACATTTCTTTAATATTTCTTGTTATCTCTTCGGCCTGAATGGTTCTTATCATACGATTCCTCCATATAGATGATGAAATCCATCACTCTCTTTTACTAACTATAAGGGATTGATCCATTGAAATCAAGTATAATCATGTGTTATTTCTTTTGTAATTACTCTTGACAACGGATGGATCACAGTGTATTATTGTATTAAGTAATTAGTACAGTAATACAAATGGAGGTGAGCGAATGACATGGCATTTTGAAAATGACAGACCAATCTATACTCAGCTTTTGGAGCAGATACGTCTTCGGATTATTTCAGGCATTTATGCGGCGGGCAGCCGCCTGCCATCTGTCAGGGAACTGGCGGCAGACGCTTCTGTCAATCCCAATACGATGCAGAAGGCATTATCGGAGCTGGAACAAAGCGGTATTATCTATTCTCAAAGAACATCGGGACGTTTCGTCACGGAGGACACGGCAATGATTGAACATGTAAAAGAAGAGATTGCAGAAGAAAAGATCAAAGAATTTTTTAAGGTCATGAACAGTCTTGGCCTGAAACCGGGGGATACACTGAAATTAGTAGAAAAAGCGGCAAAGGAGATGAGTCAATGAATTCTATACTACAGTGCAGCCATATTACAAAAAAATTTGGCTCTTTAACAGCTCTCGATGATGTGAATTTCACCATCGAACCAGGCAGAATCGTAGGGCTTCTGGGTCCTAACGGAAGCGGCAAGTCCACATTTATCAAGTTGGCCACAGGCCTGTTAACGCCGACAACCGGAACAATCACCATCTGCGATCTTCCGGTCAGTGTCGAGACGAAACGGAGAGTCTCCTACCTGCCTGATAAGAATTACCTAAATGACGGGCTGAGAATCAACCAGATACTCGACTATTTTCACGATTTTTACGACAATTTTGATTTAAACAAGGCTTACGAGATGTTAAAACGTCTGAACATCGATCCGAAGTGCCGGCTGAAAACGCTATCCAAAGGAACGAAAGAAAAGGTTCAGCTGATTCTGGTCATGAGCCGAAACGCCGATCTTTATCTTCTGGATGAACCCATCGGCGGTGTCGACCCGGCGGCCAGAGACTATATTTTAAATACCATATTATCGAATTACAATGAACAGGGTTCCATTATTATTTCCACCCATTTAATTTCCGATATTGAACCAGTTCTGGATGACATCATCTTTATCAAGGATGGAAAGATTGTTCTGACCAGTTCTGTCGATGCAATCCGGGAAGAAAACGGTAAATCTGTAGATGCTCTGTTCAGGGAGGTGTTCAAATGCTAGGTAAAGTATTCAAACATGAAATGAAATCCACATCCCGATTATTTTTACCGCTGATGATCGGATTCATTGCCATTACGCTTCTGTGCAAATTTACATTTGAAACCAGCTACAGTGCGATTCTGGGAAACAACCGGCTGATGGAAAAGATTACTGTAATCTTTTTCGTCCTGTATTTCATCTATATCATCGCCCTGTTTGTCATGACTTCCGTATTTATTGTCATGCACTTTTATAAAACCATGGTGAGTGATCAGGGATACTTAACTAACACACTTCCTGTGAAGATGAGCACTCTGATCAATGCAAAGCTTTTGTCAGCCGTCCTGTGGGAGATTATCGCCGGTGTACTGTTTATCTTATCCATCTTCATCTTTTTCACCGGACACCTGAACTTCAAACTGACTGATCTCCAGCAGCTGCTCCGTGATTTTGGGACGCTCTATCGGGAGGCATCAAATTACCTGAATATGCCGATTTTCCTGATTGAAGTCACCATTACCTGCATCGCCGGTCTGATTTCCGGACCTCTGATGCTGTATGCGGCGATCGCGCTTGGTCACTTGTTCCGGAAACACAGAGTCCTCTGGGCTATAATTTCTTACTTTGTTATCTATGTGGTAATGCAGATTATCAGCAGCGTGTATTTCTCCATATGCGGTTACTCTTCTCCTCTTATCAGCAATTCGGAGTACGCCGTTCAGACGGTTAAGAATTATATGTTGTTCACCACCATCTTCAGCGTGGCCTGCACAGCGGGATTTTATGCAATAACAGATTATATCTTTACCAGAAAGCTTAATCTGGAGTAATATTTTTCAGGTGAAAGGAACAGATAAAAAACAAGAAACAGATAAAAAACGCGGTAATCCCGATAGGATCAACATCCTTTGATCGGGATTACCACGTTTTTTGTTTTTATATCCGGCGTTCTCAATCCTGGCTCTTCTTTCAAACCATATTTTGAATCCTTGTTATTCCTTCTTAAATATCTTTGCTTCAATCGAAGCGATCGTAATGCTTTCCAGCCGCTTCCGGCATAATTCATCGAGATCCGCATAGATTCCATCCATGATGGCCGCCATACCGGATGCGATCATGCAGTCCATTTCCTTGTCTCCTGATTTCCATGAAGCCGATACAAAATCGACCTCCAGAGCATCGCATACCTGCCTTAAATTCACGCAGGATGAGTCTTTTTCAAAATGGTATCCGCCTTCCAGCCCCTCTTTTGTTGAAATGATCCCGGCCTTTTTTAACTTGGCCATGACCTTTCTCACTCTGGCCGGATTGGTGCATACGTTGGATGCCAGTGCCTCGCTGGATATGGTTTCCTGACGGTGATTCAAATATACCAAGGCGTGGACCGCTATTGCAAATTCACTTGTCATGTGATTCGCCCCCTGTCTGATTCATACTCTTCCCTGAAACTTCAATCTGTAATTATTATTGTTTCAGTTTATATTGTAATACTATCAGTTACAGTTTTTTTTGTCAAGTCCAAACCAAAAGAATTTTCAAACAAATTTATTTTAATATTTTACCCATAATTACAACACAGCCCATAATGATCAGGATGGATACAAAGATTCCGCCCATCCCTTTTCCCATGATTTCCAGAGCTATTAAGAAATTTTCCATCATCGTCTTTCCCTCCTATAAGAACCTTGTCACCAGGCTGATGACAAGACCGCCTGCTATGACTGAGGCGATCTGGCCGGATACATTGGCGCCGACTGCGTGCATCAGGATAATATTCCCCGGCTCCTCTTTCTGGGCCATCTTCTGTACTACTCTGGCAGACATGGGGAACGCGGATATTCCAGCTGCGCCGATCATCGGGTTGATTTTCTCTTTACGGAACAGATTTAATATTTTGGCAAACAGAACGCCGCCTATGGTGTCAAATACAAAGGCAATCAGTCCAATGCCCATGATCATCAGCGTATCGACTCTCACAAATGCATCCGCACGCATGCTGAAGGAGATCGTAATTCCCAGAAGCAGGGTGATTAAATTGGCGAGCCCATTCTGAGCCGTGTCGGAAAGATTGCCGAGAACACCGCATTCCCTCAACAGGTTGCCAAACATTAAGAATCCCACAAGGGCCACCGACATCGGGGCGATCATGCCTACAATGATAGTTACAACAATTGGAAATGCTATCCTCATGGCCTTCGAAACGCCCGCAGGCTTATACTCCATATGGATGGTTCTCTCCTTCTTTGTCGTAACCAGCCTGATGGCAAATGGCTGTACAATCGGCACCAGGGCCATGTAGGAGTAGGCGGCCACCGCTATGGCTCCAATATATTTTGAATGGAGAATCTGGGACACGAGGATGGAGGTCGGTCCATCTGCCGCGCCGATAATTCCGATGGATGCTGCGTCTTTCAAGTCAAATCCCAGCAGTACCGCCGCACAGATCGCGATAAAGATTCCCAGCTGAGCGGCCGCACCGAATAAGAACATCACCGGCTGGGACAGCAGGGGGCCGAAATCGATCATGGCTCCAATTCCGATAAACAGGAGGATGGGAAGCGCCTCAGACGCTTCAATCCCCACATGAAACAGCCATTCTATAATTCCGTTGGTATCGCCGACACCGGCCAGCACCTGATTGATGACCCCAGTATTCGGCAGATTCACCAGAATTGCACCGAATCCCATGGGCAGAAGCAGCGCCGGTTCATACTCTTTTTTAATTGCAAGCCATATCAGGATGATTCCCACCAGATACATGAGTATTTGCTGCCAAGTAACAGACATAATTCCCTCTAATAAGAATTCCATTTCCATCCTCCTGTTTTCTCTATTGTCCTAATTTTTATTGTCCCGTTTCTTTTTCACGGTTCAGTTCTATTTTTACCGTCTTTATCACCTTTTCATTCATCTTAAGGATGGTGTAATGGATGCCATCTTCATACAGCTCTATAGGCATCTGTTTGTCATTCGGTATGTATCCGAGACATTCGATCAGATAGCCTGACAGGGTATCGCAGGAGCTCTCGATCTCCTCGTGAAGGACCTCATTTAAATCGTACAGGAGGATGCTTCCGGCCGCCTGGTACACATGGGGTTCCACCTCCACAAGCTCCGGCTCCACGTCTTCATACTCGTCGTGTAAATCGCCCACAATCTCCTCGATTAAGTCTTCCATGGTCACAATCCCCGACACGCCGCCGTACTCGTCGACGAGCACAGCCATCTTCAGCTTGTTCTTCTGCATCTCCTGAAATAATTTATCCGTCTTCCTGTTTTCAGGAATAAAATACGGTTTCTGCATGATGGCGCGAATATCGATTTCCCTGACGGGCTTCTTATTCGCTTCTATGATAAAATCCTTCATAAACAGGATTCCCACTATATTGTCAATCTCATCCTCATAAACCGGGATTCTGGAGTGTCTGCTGCTTAGTATTTCGTCGATGCTGGACAGCAGAGGCGTACTTAGATCCACGGCAATCATGTCCTGGCGCGGAGTCATGATTTCTCTCGCCTTCTTATCGTCAAATAAAAAAATGGAAGTTATCATATCCTGTTCAATTTCATTGAACACGCCGCTTTCCCGGCCGGTCTGGAGCATGGAACGTATCTCTTCTTCAGAAACCTCCTCTTCCAGATTCTCTGTCTTAAGTCCCAGAAGCCTTAATATTCCGTTGGTGGACGCGGACAACAGGGCGATAAACGGGGCCATGATCTTAGATATGATATAAATCGGCTTAACGGCAAACAGGCTGAAGGCCTCCGCCTTCTGCAGCGCAACCCTTTTCGGCACCAGTTCACCAAACACCAGGTTGAAATAAGACAGGATGATCGTAACCACCACCATCGCTATGCTCTGGCTGTAGGGAATTCCTGACTGCGCCATGCGGTTTCCCAGTATCTGTGAAATACCGGTCGCCGCGGATGCACTGGAAAAAAATCCGGCAAACGTAATTGCTACCTGGATGGTTGACAGAAATCCTGTGGAGTTTTCTGATAGTTTTTGAATCAGGGCCGCCTTTTTATTGCCATTGTCGGCGAGCATCCGGATCCTGTTTTTGTTGACAGATACAACTGCCATTTCTGCCCCTGCGAAAAATGCATTCATCATGGTAAGGGCTATTAATAGTAAAATCTGTGCGGCTATCGCAGCCGCGCCTGGGTCACTGTCCAAGCTTAATTCCTCCTTTATTTGGGTTGGGTATTCCGGCATTTTCCTAAGAAAAAAAGACTTTTATTACAGCATGGATTATTCCACACTGCAATAAAAGTCTTGCCATTTCAATTCCCAGCGGATTATTTGTTTTTCAATCCACGCCCGGTAATTCAACAGAGTGCGACTACATCTTATCTCACTTGTCTTGTTAAAGCGTTCATTAATCGTACTGACGCACAGGAATCCATAAGGTTATGCCGGCTACTCCCCTTTATTGATGGTATTATTATAATATAAAGAGCGAAAAATTTCTATTAAAAAAATGTTAAGTTTTCCGCCGCAGCCTTTTATTCTTCGGTTTCCGGAGCGGTCTCTTCATCTTCCAGGTCCAGATCTTCCATACCTTCGCCCTCTGATTTGCTTCCGTCATCACGGACCTTGGCAATACTTGCCACGCGGATATCGGATTCCTGATCGATATTCATAAGCTTCACACCGGAGGTGTTTCGCCCGATTACGGAGATGTCCTCCACGGTAATTCTGATTACAATTCCCTCATTGGTGATAATCATAATATCGTGATCGTCATGCACCAGCTTCGCTCCCACGATCATACCGGTCTTCTCTGTGATCTTATAGCAGAGTACACCCTTTCCGCCTCTCTTCTGCGGGGTAAATTCGTCGATCGGGGTACGTTTGCCCATACCGTTTTCGGATACGATTAACAGCTTCTCACCCTGCGTATCCATCTGCATGCCTACGACCTCGTCATCATCGTTAAGCTTCATGCCGATTACACCCATGGATACACGTCCCGTTACACGGACATCGGTCTCATTGAAACGGATACACTGTCCCATCTTCGTAATCAGGAAAATATCCTTTGAATTATCGGTTGCCTTTACCTCGATGAGTTCGTCATCCTCGCGGAGTACAATGGCCTGAAGTCCGTTCTTTCTGACATTGGCGTATTCCATCATCGGGGTCTTCTTTACCATACCGTTCTTTGTCGCCATAAATAAGAACTTGTCGTCGTCGTATTCCTTCATCGGGATGATGGCGGTAATGCTCTCTCCCGGAAGCAGCTGAAGCAGATTAATAATCGCCGTGCCTCTGGCCGTCCTGCTTCCCTCCGGAATCGCATACGTCTTAAGCCTGTATACACGTCCTGTATTAGTAAAGAACATGATATAGTGGTGGTTAGTGGTCATAATCAGATCTTCGATATAATCCTGATCGATGGTCTGCATTCCCTTGATTCCCTTACCGCCTCTGTTCTGGCTCCTAAAGTTGTCCACGGACATTCTCTTGATATAGCCCAGCTTAGTCATGGCAACGATGGTGCTCTCATCCGGAATTAAGTCTTCCATGGACATGTCGAATTCATCGAATCCGATGGAGGTTCTTCTGTCATCCCCGTATTTATCGGAGATCAGCATGATCTCTTCCCGGATTACGCCAAGAAGCTTCTTCTCATCTGCAAGAATGGCTCTCAACTCCTCTATCTTCGCTTCCAGTTCCTTAAATTCGTTCTCCAGCTTCTCGCGTTCCAGACCTGTAAGAGCACGGAGACGCATATCCACGATCGCCTGGGACTGAACATCACTTAAGCCAAAGCGCTCCATGAGTTCTGCCTTCGCAATCTGAACGTTCTGCGAATTACGGATAATCCGGATAACTTCATCGATATTATCAAGAGCGATCAGCAAGCCCTGTAAAATATGAGCGCGCTCTTCCGCCTTGTTTAAGTCGTACTGGGTCCTTCTGGTTACAACTTCCTTCTGGTGCTCTAAATACAGCTTGAGCATCTGCATCAGGTTTAAGACACGAGGCTCGTTATTGACAAGCGCCAGCATAATGACGCCGAATGTATCCTGTAACTGGGTATGTTTTAAAAGCTGGTTTAAAATAACATTGGCATTGACATCACGGCGAAGTTCGATGACGATTCTCATACCGGTACGGTCAGACTCATCTCGTAAATCCGTGATTCCATCGATTTTCTTCTCTTTTGCAAGCTCCGCCATCTTTTCAATCAGACGGGCCTTATTAACCATGTAAGGAAGTTCTGTTACGATAATACGGCTCTTTCCGTTGGGAAGTGTCTCGATATCCGTTACGGCGCGGACTCTTATTTTTCCGCGTCCTGTGCGGTAAGCCTCTTCGATCCCCATCTTTCCCAGGATGGTTGCACCTGTGGGGAAATCCGGCCCCTTGATGATCTCAAGAACCTCTTCCATCTCGGTCTCTCTGTTTTCCTCTACCTGATTATCAATAACTTTAACAACAGCGCCGATCACTTCTCTTAAGTTATGAGGCGGGATGTTGGTCGCCATACCTACGGCGATACCCGATGTTCCGTTGACCAGAAGATTCGGGAATCTGGCCGGAAGAACAACCGGTTCCTTCTCGGTCTCATCGAAGTTCGGTGTGAAATCAACGGTATTCTTGCCGATATCGGCCAGCATCTCCATGGAGACCTTGCTCAGACGCGCCTCCGTGTATCGCATGGCCGCCGCTCCGTCACCATCGACAGAACCAAAGTTGCCATGGCCGTCTACCAGAGGATATCTGGTGGACCACTCCTGCGCCATATTTACCAAAGCTCCGTAGATAGAGCTGTCGCCGTGCGGATGGTATTTACCCATGGTATCACCGACGATACGGGCACATTTACGATGGGGTTTATCTGGTCCGTTATTCAGTTCGATCATTGAGAATAAGACTCTTCGCTGAACCGGCTTCAAACCATCCCTTACATCAGGAAGCGCACGGGCAGCGATAACACTCATGGCGTAGTCGATATACGACTTTTCCATGGTCTTTTTCAAATCTACCTCATGAACCTTATCAAAGATATTTGGTTCCATATTTCTTCTCCTTTATAACGCAATATTAATTGTTTTTTAGATATCCAGATTGCCGTACTTGGCGTTGGCCTCGATGAATTCACGTCTCGGCTCTACCTGGTCTCCCATCAGTGTCGTAAATGTCAGATCAATCTCCGATGCAGTCTCCTCGTCGAAGGCAACACGAAGCAGAATCCTGCGCTCAGGATCCATGGTCGTCTCCCAGAGCTGCTCGGCATCCATCTCTCCCAGACCTTTATAACGCTGTATCTTATTATTGGTGTCACGTCCGATTTCCTTCAGGATGTTGTTTAACTCTTCATCGCTGTACGCGTACCATACCTTCTTGTTCTTTTCCACCTTGTATAACGGCGGCTGAGCCAGATAGACATGACCCTGTTTGATTAACTCCGGCATGAAACGGTAAAGGAAGGTCAGAAGAAGCGTACTGATATGCGCTCCATCCACATCGGCATCGGTCATGATAATAATCTTGTTATAGCGAAGCTTCGAGATATCGAAATCCTCATGAATTCCGGTTCCGAACGCTGTAATCATTGCTTTAATTTCCGCATTGGAGTAGATACGGTCCAGTCTGGCCTTCTCCACATTTAAAATCTTGCCTCGAAGAGGAAGGATGGCCTGGGTATCTCTGGAACGGGCTGTCTTTGCGGAACCGCCGGCGGAATCTCCCTCGACGATATAAATCTCACAGTTTTCCGGATTCTTGTCAGAACAGTCTGCCAGCTTGCCCGGAAGAGCCATGCCCTCGAGTGCCGTCTTTCTTCTCGTCAAGTCTCTGGCCTTTCTTGCGGCCGCTCGGGCACGCTGAGCCAGGATGGACTTGTCACAGATCGTCTTGGCCACCGTCGGATTCTGCTCCAGGAAATACGTAAACTGCTCCCTTAAAATACTGTCCACGGCGCCTCTCGCCTCACTGTTGCCCAGCTTCTGCTTCGTCTGGCCTTCAAACTGAGGTTCCTCGATCTTCACGCTGATGATGGCGGTTAAGCCCTCCCGGATGTCCTCACCGGAAAGATTGGACTCGCTCTCCTTCAGCAGCTTGTTGTTTCTCGCATAGTCGTTCAGTGTATTGGTAAGGGCATTTTTAAATCCTGATAGATGGGTTCCGCCCTCAGGTGTATTGATGTTGTTCACAAAGCTGTAGATATTCTCCGTATAGGAGTCGTTGTGCTGCATGGATATCTCCACGTACACACCGTCCTTGGATCCCTCACAGTAAAATACCTGATCGTAAAGCGCAGACTTGCCACGGTTTAAATAAGTGACAAACTCCTTGATACCGCCTTCGTAATGGAATACATGCTCGTGCTTCTCTTCCCGGTTGTCTCTCAATATAATCTTTAAGTTCTTTGTTAAGAACGCGGTCTCCCTCAGACGAATCTTCAGAGTATCATAATCAAACACGGTTTCCTCGAAAATGGTTTCATCCGGAAGGAAGGTAACCTTCGTACCATGTTCATCCGGTCCTGCCTCTCTGATGACCTTGAGGGGGTACATGGTTTTTCCCTTTTCATAACGCTGCTTATACGTCTTTCCATCCTGAGTGATCTCGACTTCCAGCCATTTGGACAGCGCGTTAACAACGGATGCGCCAACGCCGTGAAGGCCGCCGGACACCTTGTATCCCCCGCCGCCGAATTTACCGCCCGCGTGGAGGATGGTAAATGCTACCTCTACCGCTGGTATTCCGGCCTTTTTCTGGATGCCCACCGGGATACCCCGGCCGTCATCGACAACCGTAATGGAATTGTCTTCATTAATGGTTACATAAATTGTATCACAGTAGCCGGCCAGAGCCTCATCCACCGCATTATCGACAATCTCATATACAAGGTGATGGAGTCCCCTTACGGAAGTACTGCCAATGTACATACCAGGTCTCTTTCTGACCGCCTCAAGCCCCTCTAATATCTGGATTTGATCTGCACCATATTCTTCGCTCATATTTTCCTCCTAATTCTCACTGTAAACTTCACCACTCACAACCTTGAAGATCTTATCGATCCGGAACCGATTATTGACAAAATCCTCCAGTCCCGTGCAGGTGATCATGGTCTGTATATGATTAATTCCCGATAACAAGTGATTCTGTCTGCTGCCATCCAGCTCAGATAACACATCATCCAGCAAAAGGATTGGATAATCATTTACTATTTTTTTGACGAGTTCAATTTCTGCAAGCTTTAAAGATAACGCAGCCGTCCTCTGCTGTCCCTGGGAACCAAACCGCCTGATATCGATATCATTGATGATAAAGCTTAAATCATCTCTATGGGGTCCAGTCAGCGTCGTCCTCTGCTTTAAATCCGAAGGCCTGCTTTTTCTTAATGTATCTTCAAACATATCGACTGTGACATTTGGCTCATAGCTGATATGTAAAGATTCTTTTTCTCCTGACAGCTGCCGGTGGATGCCGCCGATCAAATCGTTTAACTGGCCTACAAAGGCCTCCCGGCACCGGATTACCTCCCGGCCGTACTGGACCAGCTGCATATCCCAGATATCCAGAGTCTCCTCATAGTCCGGCCGGAACATAATGTCCTTCAACAGCTTGTTTCTCTGAGTCACAATCTTATTGTACTGAACCAGTGAATGAACATACAGTTTGTTTAGTTGACATAACTCCAAGTCAATGAACCGCCTTCTTTCGGCGGGGCCGTTTTTTATGAGATTTAAGTCTTCCGGAGAAAAAAATACAACATTGACAATCCCAAACAGCTCACTGGCCTTCTTGATCGGAACGCCGTTGACCGCTACGCCTTTTGCTCTGTTTTTCTTTAAATGCATATCGATCCTGTATGGGACATCTCTTTTTCTGACGTTTAATTTGATATGCGACTCATCCCTGTCAAACTGTATAATTTCCTTATCTTTGCTTCCCCTGTGGGATTTTGTCGTAGCACAGACATAGATTGCTTCTAAGATATTGGTTTTCCCCTGGGCATTATCTCCATAAAGGATGTTGGTCCCATGACTGAAATCCATATGTAGTTTATCGTAATTTCTGTAATTTTTAAGCTCTATTGACTCGATAATCATGGACTTCTCTTATTCCTCGATTTTAATCGTCTTTCCGTCGTACTCGACGATGTCTCCGGCTCTCAGTTTTTTGCCGCGCTGAAGCTCAGTCCTGCCGTTTACTTTGACTAAGGCTTCCTCTATTACGTATTTTGCATCCACGCCGGAGCCGACCAGACCCGCTGCTTTCAGGGCCTGGCCAAGCTTGATGTATTCATCTCTTAACTTGATTATTTCCATTATTTCTCCTTTTTTTCACTCCGTCATCCTAAACGGATGCGGCGTTGAAGTTGACCGGAAGAATTAAATAGATATATTTTCCTTCTTCATCCCTGATAAAGCATGGGGATTTCGGATTCAGCATATAAAGAGTTACTTCTTCGTCATCAATAATTCTGAGCGCATCAATCAGGAACTTTGGATTAAAGCCGATCATGATATCGCTGCCTGTCTTATGGGCCGTCACTTCGGCGTTCATGGATCCGAAGCTGGAATTCATCTTAAGCTGCAGCTCCTGATCCACCACATTGATGATTAACGGCTTCTTATCGTTCTCACGGATCAGGATGGTCGCTCTCTCGATAGAGTCTAAGAGTTCCCGCTTATTGACCGTGATCTTGGTCTCGTAATCGCTGGACAGCATCTGGTCGATCCGGAAATACTCGCCCTCGATCAGTCGGGATACCACGATGGTATCGTCAAATTCGAATAAAATATGGTTGCTGCTGAAGAATATCAGCACTTCTTTTTCGTTGTCGCCGCCCAGAATCTTGCTGACCTCACTGAGAGTCTTGCCAGGAACGATGACTTTTATATCATGGTACGTATCTTTTAATTCCACGTTCCGGATGGAAATACGGTGGCCATCCAGAGAAACGACCTTTAACTGGCTTCCCGATACCTGGAATAATTCACCGGTCATCATCTTATTGCTGTCGTTGGGAGCAATGGAGAAAATGGTCTGACGGATGACTTCCTTCAATGTGAACTGGGAAAGGCAGATGTAATTATCTCTTTCTATATAGGGAAGGTATGCGAATTCTTCACCGTCACGTCCCTGAATATGGAATACGGATTTTTCGCAGGAAATCGTGGTGGTGAATTTCTCATCGCTTTCAATGGTAACGACAGAGTCACCTGCGGATGAAAGCTTTCTAACGATTTCGGATAACAGCTTGGCATCCAGAGCGATCTTTCCGCGTTCATGGATGGTTCCTTCTACTTTAGTTTCAATACCGAGTTCCATATCGTTGGCTGTCAGTTTGATCTCTGAACCGCTGGCATCGATGAAGATGCATTCTAAGATCGACATGGTTGTCTTGGATGGAACTGCTTTTAAAACGATGTTGATGCCGTTTAAAATGGCATCCTGTTGAAATGTCAGCTTCATAATTGTTGATAACTCCTTTTCAGTAAATTCACGAATTTTATAGATAGATATATAGATAAATTCCGTCGTATTAGTAGTAGGGGCTGTGGGTTTGTGTAAAAGCCTTAAAACCTTCGAGGGGGACAGGCTTTTCCCTGTGAATAAGAGTGTGAATAACGTCCACAATACTTCAGGAAAACTCTCAGGTTATCCACATGAGCCTGAGAAAGGAAAAGAACCCCCTGGTTATCCACAGGTAATCAACATCCAATTCACATGAAATTGTGGATGAAGCTACTGTGGGCTGAGTTTTTTCTTGAGGATATCAAGAGTGTTTATTAAATTGGAATCGTTCTTGCCAATATCGGCCTTTATCTTTTCAATTCCATGGATAATAGTCGTATGGTCGCGGCCTCCCAGATACTTTCCGATCATCTGGAGCGGCGTTCCAACAATCTCGCGGCATAGGTACATGACAATCTGGCGCGGGTAGACGATTTCCTTGTTCCGTTTCTGGGAACAGATATCGAGGGGGGTGATTCCGTAATGGTCCGCCACCACCTGGATGACCAGTTCCGGCGTCACTTCCCGCTTGTCATTAGGGGAAATGATGTCCTTTAAGGCTTCTTCTGCCAGCTCCACGGTGATTTCCTTGTTGTCCAGCCTGGAAAGAGCAACAATTTTCGTCAGGGCGCCTTCCAGCTCACGGATATTGGACTTAATGTTGGTGGCAATGTATTTGATTACCTCGTTATCGATATTGTAGCCTTCCATCTCTTCCTTTTTCCGGAGGATGGCCATCCGCGTCTCGTAGTCCGGAGACTGGATGTCTACGGTCAGGCCCCATTCGAACCGGGAACGGAGACGTTCTTCCAGCGTCTCAATTTCTTTCGGCGGTTTATCTGAGGAGATAATAATCTGTTTTTTGGATTCATATAATGCATTGAACGTGTGGAAGAATTCTTCCTGTGTACTTTCCTTACCGATAATGAACTGAATATCATCGATCAGCAGAACGTCGTTCGTCCTGTACTTATCGCGGAACTCAGTAGGAGAGAAGTTGTTCTTATTACGGATGGCATCAATCAGCTCGTTGGTGAATTTCTCACTCGTTACATAAAGAACCTTTGCATTCGGGTTATTTTTCAAAATAAAATGACCGATGGAATGCATCAGATGCGTTTTTCCGAGTCCCACGCCTCCATAGATAAAAAGCGGGTTGTAGATTTCTCCCGGGGATTCGGCAACCGCCAAAGATGCAGCATGGGCCAGATTGTTGTTGGCACCGACTACAAAGGTATCGAATGTATATTTCGGATTTAAATTGGCGTTTATGATGGCCGACTGGCTGACCGTGTTAAGCGCGTTGTTAATCAGCGTATTCCCGGTCTGGGCCTTTGGAACTTCCTCCTGCGGAACCTGGTTTTCCACAACGAAGTCCACGTTACATTCAAATCCTGTTACCTCTTCAATGGTAATTTTTAAAAGGAAACCGTACTTTTTACGGATATACCCTAAAAATTCCACGTCCGGGACGGTAACCGTTACGGTGTCTCCGTTTATGGAATGTACTTTCAGTGGGAGAAGCCAGGTTTTGAAGGAAACATCGGTAATTTCGTGCTCTTCCTTCAAATTCAGTAAGATTTCATCCCATTTTTCTTTTAACTTTTCTAACATCTCAAGTCTCCTACATCTATCAAAATGCAAATAACGGAAAGTCCCCCTCACACCTGTTTGGGGGAATAGTGCGCATTAGCCCAATCTAAAACCATTTTATACTATTTCGGAACAATTTTCAATGATAATAGAAAATTTTTGTGGATAAGTATGTGTAAGACATGTGAATTTGTTGTTTATGGTGTGTTGATAATTATTTTGAAGGGGAGTTGTCCACAAAAATGAGGATATTTCTAAGTTCATTTATACACAGACAGAAAGATTTGAATCTAAGAGGCCTTCTGAATGCGGGGTGTGAACAAAAAACAGGTTATCCAGAGCTTATCCAGAGAGTTATCAACAACTTATCCACATTTTGGGGATAACATTATGTAAATTAACAAAATGCATGTGAAAAAGTACACATAAGACCATTGACGCGTCGGCCTCCGCCCGGTATAATGCGCTTGTAACCGTTGCATTGTATCTTGAGAAAAGAACAGTAGCACAGGAGGAAAAAAATGAATATTGAGAACAAAACCCGCAACCTGGTACTGGCCGCAGTTTTTATGGCCATTATCATCATCATGGCATTTACGCCTTTCGGGTATATCCCGCTGGGATTCATGAATGCCACCATCATTCACGTTCCGGTCATAATTGGAGCCATTATACTTGGACCAAAATATGGCGGATTCTTAGGATTGGTGTTCGGATTGACCAGTCTGTGGAAAAACACGTACATGCCGAATGCCACATCGTTTGTATTCTCTCCATTTATTAAGATAGGAGAGTACGGCGGGAATTTCTGGAGCCTGGTGATCTGCCTGGTGCCGAGAATTCTGATTGGAATCGTGGCGTATTACGTATTCAGAGGTATTATGAGGACCCTGAAAGCGAACAAGGCAAGAAGAAGCATCGCTCTGGCTGCGGCGGCAGTTGCCGGATCATTAACCAACACACTTCTGGTAATGAATCTGATCTACTTATGTTTTGGAAAAGAGTATGGAGCAGCGGCGAGAGGACTGTCTGAGGGAATCTATGCAGTCATCCTGGGAATCATCTGTATGAATGGAGTACCCGAGGCTATTGTGGCGGGAGTTTTGACTGTGGCCATTACGCAGGCGCTGTTTAAGGCTATGAAGAGATAAGTGAAATAATGGAAGATAAGATAAAATTTATGTTGGGACGCCGGCGGATGCCGGCGTTCTTTTTTTGAAATAATAGCATTTATATAGATGCTATTATTAATTCTATTATAAACGATGTTTTATCATGGAATCCGCAGTAAGCATGGTTTTGTGTTTACGATAAAGACGAAATGTGGTAAGATTATCAGGTAGTACTACAGAGAGATTTTAACGTTAATCTGTTCTTTTATAAGAACATCTGATCAAATCACCGGTTAGACTGGTCAAAACCGGTTGTCAGGGAATTCCATGGAGGTTCCTCCGAAAATTCTCAGCAAATTTTTAATTTTATACGGGCAGTAAAGGGAAAGGCGGCGGATGTGTATGAATGCGTGGCGGTGATGTTTTTTTGTGCTGCAAAAAAGGAGAAGGTATTGATGAAAGGGGAGAGTGATCGGATGAATGAGTATCACGACATGTATGACCGGATGGCTAAGCGGTGTTTGATGCTGTCAAACCGTGCAATTATTCAGTTTATCAATGGCATTTACGAGGTAAACCATCCTCTGGACAGCGAAGTGACGTATAACTGGACGGAACATGAAGATGATGATTTGAGAAAGACGCTGGCAGATACAATCATTACAATTGGGGGAGTCAGCAGTTACCATCTGGAGTTTCAAATGTCGGAGGATGGAAGTATTACGTTTCGAATTCTGGAATATGGATTTAATCATGCTATAAAAAAACAGAAGGATGAGGCGGTTCTGGAATTTCCGGAGCCAATTCTGATCTGTCTCTATGAGGCGAAAGCAGTGCCGGCAGAGAAGACACTGGAGATTCGGTTCGGAAATAAAGGTATCTATCATTACAAGGTTCCGGTGATCAAATATCTTGCCCTGTCTCAGGAGGAACTGCATCAAAAAAATATGATTATTTTAATCCCGTTCCAACTCTTAAAACTCAGGAAGGAAATTGAAAAAGAGAGAACTGAGGAAAACCTGAAGCTTGAGTTTCCGCAAATTGTAATTGAAAAATGAATATAGTAATCAAAGGTGCCAATCTGCCGTTTTTTGAAATGCTGGCGAGTGGCAGAATAATGAGTAGAGGCACTTTAACAAGCCCCGCCGGAACCGGACTTTGGGAGATTTATTCTTTTATCTATTTAAGCGGTCAGCTTAAGGCTGAGTTGACGGTATGCAGGACGTTTTGTCCTGAACCAGAGTCTGACGCCCTCTTTTGCATACGACAGTATGCCGGAGATCCCTTTTGCCAGCCGATAATAGCAGAAATGCACTTTTTCTTTCACCGGATCTGCTGTCTTTATAATGGAAACCTTAAGGGCATTCGTCTCTGATTTCATGGTGATCTGTGCAAGGAATGCCATGCATAAGGTAATATAAAAATTTAATGCGTTTATGGCTTTGAGTTTTCTTACCCTGAAATTTTCAAACTGGAACATCTGTTTTTTACACCGGAAATATTCTTCGATCCGCCACCTGGAAAAGTATTGCTTTGCTACAGCGATCACATCCTCTTTTGAACGGATTGGTTTATTTGTGGCAAGCATCATAGGATGCTCTGTGATACCATAAACCAGCACCAGATAAATGTCCTTTCTGGAGGCGGTGATCTGTACCTTCACATGGGAAAGATAAGCTTCGTGTTCTTTTCCTTTATAAAATAGAGGGAGTTTTACTTTTCCTTTCCTACGGTTACGCAGCTCCGTTGCAAAAGTCCATTTATTATGGTAGAGCAGCTTACGTTTGGCAGTAAGGCGTATGACATAGTCCTGTCCCATGGAATCCAGCTTGAGAAACATCTTGTTATCATCATAGCCACGGTCCATGACAAAAGTCGCTTTTCCAAACAGGGAATTGGCCCGCTCCATAGCGGAGAATGTGACATCGTTAATGGAGGTAAAGTTTTTTTCACTGGAAGAATGGATCTCGGAAAAGAGACTAAGCGGATGATTGTTGTTGGTAAGGACCGTGGCTTCGGTAACATGATAGCCCTTTTTATAGAGATTTTTTGTGGCAGTGCTTTCGGAACCATCACGTACCCATCCAAGCGATTCAAATTTGTAACCATCAGGCTTGACAACATCACTGTCGTCGATATGGATAACGGGCTGAGCAGGACACCATTTTTTAACCTGTGTGAGGTAAGCTTTCAGAGCTTCCCGGGGAGTCCCCTTGGCAAGATGGTGTGAAAGGCGGTCAACAATGTTGATTTTTTTGGAAGTTTCATGGAGCTGGTCAACAATATCCGTAAGTAGGCAGCTTTTGGAAGCGAGGATACCATAATTCATTTCAGCAATAAATTTGCGTTCCGGTTTAGGAAGCTTTCTTGAAAAATTATTTGAAAAAGTTAAAATTTCCCGTTTCATTTGGTAAGTATTTGATGTAAAATAAGCCATAAGGAATCCCCTTTCTTTTTGTTTAGTAAGATTTTTGTTTGGTAGCTTAATTTTACATCAAAAAGGGATAGGATTCCTTATATTTTGGGCATTTTTTTAAAGTTGTATATAAGTATAAACAGTAATGGTGCTTCTGTGGACAGAACTGCGGAAACTCGAGAACCTGAAGGCGTTGAAATACCTGGTCACACATGATATAATTAATTCCATAGCAATGAATGTGGAGGCAGGCAATATTACACCGACTGACGGACGAAAATTAAAGAGTCTGACTTTGCAGTTATATCATCATATCTACGACAAATATCAGGAAGTAGCGGATGAAGGGGTGAGTGAGGCAGTGGAAGAGGCATTGATTCTGGATATAGATGTAATCGAGATGGAGCATAAGAAAGAAATTAAGAAAAAGGAAAAAGAGATAGAAGAAAAACAGAGTGAAGTCGATGCATTAAAGCTCCTCTTGCAGGGGAAGTCTCCGGAAGAGGCCGCCGAAATCCTGCATATATCTATGGAGCGCATGGAAGAAATCATGAAATCGTAACGAAATTAAAAAAAATATTATAAAATTCCAGAAAATCAGGCGGCCGGAAGCAAATAAAAAGGCCGCCTGCATTTTTTTTGATACAAAATGTAGTAAATGAATTTATGAGTACCTACATTTTATGGTATAACCCTTATTTTATAAGAAAAAATCGCATTTTTAGCTTGACGAACCTTTATTTCTTCTATATAATTGAAACGATGTTTAACTAAAATAGTCTCAATATGTTTATTCATATTGCTATGATAAGCTATTGTAATAAGAGGAGGTGTCCGTAGATATGAAGATGACGTTTCAGCCGAAGAATAGACAGAGATCTAAAGTTCATGGTTTCAGAGCCAGAATGAGCACTCCAGGCGGAAGAAAAGTTTTAGCTTCCAGAAGAGCAAAAGGTAGAGCGAAATTATCAGCTTAAGGAAAGAAAGCCCCTCGCATCTGTACAGGGGAATCATGGAAAGCCCCTTCACATGCGTTCAGGGGAAATGATGGACCAGGCCGCAAGTAATTGTGGCCTTTTCTTTTCTTCATTTCTGTGACAGCGAGTCAGGCGGACATGTCTGTCAGGCGACTGCCGCGAGAGTTGAATACCCCGCCTCGGGCGGTAGTGAGGGAGTTCATGAAACATTTTAATTCGATTAAAAAAAACCGGGATTTTCAGGAGGTTTACCAGACTGGGAAATCCTATGCAAACAAGTTACTTGTCATGTATGTGAAAAAGACGGACAGGCCGGAAACCAGAATCGGGATTTCGGTTAGCAAAAAAGTTGGCAACAGTGTGGTCCGGCATCATATAACCAGATTATTGAGAGAAAGCTTCAGGCTTCATGAAGACATGACAGAGACAGGGTTAGACATCGTGGTTGTCGCCAGAGCGGCAGCAAAAGAAGAAAGCTATAAAACAATCGAGAGTGCATATTTGCACTTGTGCGGACTGCATAACATTTTAAAAAAAGAATCGAAGTGATCTTATGGTAAAAAAAATCATGATTTTGTTGATTCGGGGATATCAGAAATTCCTTTCCCCGCTGAAAGTAAGAACTCACTGCATTTACACGCCTACGTGTTCTCAATACGCCATTGAGGCACTGCAGAAGTACGGCGTGTTCAAAGGTACATTTTTGGCTTGTAAGAGGATACTTCGGTGTCATCCTTTTGCAAAAGGCGGTTATGATCCAGTTCCGTAACAGAAAGGAAAGTCCCCATCGTATTCGCTCAGGGGAAAATGAGGAGGTAGTTCATTGGAATTTTTAGTACTCACGAAAGTCGGAGGCATTTTGGGGCCGTTCGCAACTGTTCTGGGAATCATCATGGATTGGCTGTTTAAGCTGACCAGTATTTTCGGTATTCAGAACATCGGTTTATGTATTATCTTATTTACTCTTGTAACAAAACTTCTTATGTTCCCACTGACATTAAAACAGCAGAAATCTTCCAAGCTGATGAGTATTATGCAGCCGGAACTGAATGCCATTCAGGCAAAGTATAAGGGAAAATCAGACCAGGAATCCATGATGAAGCAAAACGTGGAGATCCAGGCATTATATGAGAAATACGGCACTTCCATGACAGGCGGCTGTTTGCAGCTTGTGATTCAGATGCCGATTCTGTTTGCATTGTATCAGGTTATCTACCACATTCCGGCATATGTATCCAGTGTAAAAGACGTATTTATGAACGTTGTAACGTCTATTACCGCACTTGGCGTGGATCATGTGGGAATACTGACTCAGTTTGCTACTGATAACAAGGTTAACATGGCCATGGTAAAAGATATCGCTACGAATAACGGCCTTGTAGACTTCCTTTATCAGTTAAACCCGACTCAGTGGGCGGCTCTTCAGGATTTATTCCCAAGCATCCAGGGAACGATCGTTGAAAATGCGGCCAAGATTGAGCATATGAACTCTTTCCTGGGAATCAACCTGGCCAGCACACCGTTCAGCGTTATGTTCCCGAATGGATTTGCAGGCGGATTTAATTTCAGCCTTGCTATTTTAATTCCGATTCTTGCAGGCTTATCCCAGTGGCTCAGTGCCCGTTTAATGACTGTAAATCAGCCGACTGCCGGCAAGGATGACGGCAATTCCATGGCTCAGTCCATGAAGATGATGAATACCATGATGCCTCTTATGTCCGTATTCTTCTGTTTTACGTTTGCTTCCGGTATTGGTATCTACTGGATCGCATCCAGTGTATTCCAGGTAATTCAGCAGGTATTGGTGAACCGCTACATGGATAAGATTGATATTGATGAGATGGTAAAACAGAACGTCGAAAAGGCAAACAAGAAACGTGCCAAAAAGGGACTTCCTCCGCAGAAGGTTTCTCAGAATGCAACTGCCAACTTAAAGAGCATCCAGGCGGCGAATGAGAGAGAAGAGACTGAGAGACAGGAAAAGATTGAGAAGACACAGGAGCAGATGAAGGCCTCAAATGATTATTACAGCAGCGGAGCAGCTAATCCCAACAGTATTTCTGCAAAGGCCCGCATGGTTCAGAAATATAACGAAAAGCACAGTAAATAGGAGGGGTTCCGGATGGATATGATTACAGTTTCAGCTAAAACCGTAGATGAAGCAATTACAAAGGCATTAATCGAATTGGAAACAACCAGTGACAAGCTGGAGTATGAGATTGTTGATAAAGGAAACAGTGGAATTCTGGGATTCATCGGTTCCAAACCGGCCATCATTCGTGCAAGAAAGAAAGAGACTATTGATGATAAAGCGATTGCATTTCTCGGAGAGGTATTCGGCGCGATGGATATGGGTGTGAATATCGAGACCGCTTTTAATCAGGAGGAGAAAGAACTTTCCATCAATCTGGAAGGCGACGATATGGGAATCCTGATCGGAAAGCGCGGCCAGACCCTGGATTCTCTGCAGTATCTCGTAAGCCTTGTTGTAAACCGGGAGAGCGAAGATTATATCCGGGTGAAGCTGGATACAGAGAATTATCGGGAGAGAAGAAAAGAGACACTGGAGACACTGGCTAAGAATATCGCTTATAAAGTGAAGAGAACGAGACGTTCCGTATCGTTGGAGCCTATGAATCCATATGAAAGAAGAATTATTCATTCTGCACTTCAGAATGATAAGTATGTCGTAACACGAAGCGAGGGCGAGGAGCCATTCCGTCACGTAGTCATTTCCTTAAAGAAGGATTATTCGAAGAAGGAACGCTATCAGGATAACAGAGATAAATAGAGTAACGTCGATTGAGGGGTTGGGGCTGTCGGAAGGCACCTCACCCCTTTTCTTTTTCAGGTGAAAAATATGAAGATGAATACAATTGCAGCAATTGCCACTGCCATGAGCAGCTCGGGAATCGGTATCGTCAGGATCAGCGGAGACGAGGCATTTACAATTATAGATAAGATTTACAGAGGAAAAGGAAAAAACAGCAGAAAATTATCGGAGGCACCTTCCCATACCATTCATTATGGATATATTGCCGATGGGGCTGAGATCATCGATGAGGTTCTGGTCATGTTAATGAGAGGACCGAAGAGTTTTACGGCCGAGGACACGGTTGAGATTGACTGTCACGGCGGCGTCTTGATTACGAAAAAGATATTGGAAACGGTATTAAAATATGGAGCCCGGCCTGCGGAGCCTGGAGAATTTACGAAGAGGGCGTTCTTAAACGGGCGGATGGATCTGGCTCAGGCGGAAGCGGTTATCGACGTGATCAATTCCAAAAATGATTATGCGTTAAAGGCTTCAGTCAGCCAGCTGGATGGCGCGGTCTCGAAGGCGGTAAAGGCGCTTCGGGAGCAGATTATCTATCAGATCGCATTTATTGAATCTGCGCTGGATGATCCCGAACACATCTCACTGGATGGTTATGGAGAGTCGCTCTTATCCGCAATCAGGGGGATGAAGGAAGGCTTATGGAGGCTGATTCGCTCGGCTGATAACGGCAGAGTGATGACGGAGGGAATCAAGACAGTCATTCTGGGAAAACCAAATGCAGGGAAATCTTCCCTGATGAATGTTCTCGTGGGAGAAGAGCGCGCCATCGTTACGGATGTGGCGGGAACTACGAGAGATACGCTGGAGGAAACCATCCGGCTGGAAGACATCACTCTGAATGTGATCGATACGGCAGGAATCCGTGACACAGACGATATTGTGGAGAAAATCGGCGTGGAGAAGGCCAGAAATGCCGCCGATGCCGCCGATTTAATTATCTATGTGGTGGATGGTTCCTGTCCTCTCGATGAAAATGACGATGAGATTCTGGAGTTTATCAGGGAGAGAAGGGCAGTCGTCCTCTTGAATAAATCGGATCTGACGATGGAGATCAGCGCGGAAATGCTGGCATCCAGGACGACACACCGGGTTATCGCCATCTCTGCGAAGGAGCGGGTGGGGATTGAAAACCTGGAAAATGAGATTAAGGCCATGTTTTACCATGGTGAGATTGATTTTAATGATGAAGTTACAATTACAAATGTCAGACATAAGAATGCTTTGGAACAGGCTTACAGAAGCCTGGAAATGGTGGAGCAGAGTATCGAAAACGCTATGCCGGAAGACTTTTATTCCATCGATCTGATGGATGCTTATGAGCAGTTGGGCCTGATTATAGGAGAAGCGGTGGAAGATGATCTGGTCAATGAGATATTCAGTAAATTCTGCATGGGTAAATAGAGAGAAGGAAGGTTGTTATGCCAAATTTAGAAGAATCATATGACATTGTGGTGGTTGGAGCCGGGCACGCCGGCTGCGAGGCGGCGCTGGCGGCAGCCAGACTGGGCCTTGAGACCATCATGTTTACAGTCAGCGTGGACAGCATTGCGCTGATGCCCTGTAATCCCAATATAGGAGGAAGCTCCAAGGGCCATCTGGTGAGAGAGCTGGATGCTCTGGGCGGCGAGATGGGAAAAAATATTGACAAGACTTTTATTCAGTCTAAAATGCTGAATGAATCGAAGGGGCCTGCCGTTCATTCCCTGCGTGCACAGGCAGACAAGCAGAATTACTCCAGAGAGATGAGAAATACACTGGAGAATACGGATCATCTTACGATTCGCCAGGCAGAGGTTTCAGATATTATTGTGGAAAATGGAGTCCTTACAGGAGTAAAGACATTTTCCGGAGCGGTATATCACTGTAAGGCGGCTGTTCTGGCTACGGGTACGTATTTAAAGGCAAGATGTATCTACGGCGATGTGAGCAATGCCACAGGGCCTAATGGTCTTCAGGCGGCGAATTATCTGACGGAATCGCTGAAGGCACATGGGATTGAGATGTACCGTTTTAAGACGGGAACTCCGGCCAGAGTGGATAAGCGGAGCATCGATTTTTCCAAGATGGAAGAGCAGTTTGGTGATAAGAAAATAGTACCGTTTTCCTTTTCTACGGATCCTGAAACCATCCAGAAGGAGCAGGTATCCTGCTGGCTTACGTATACCAGTGAGAAGACCCATGAGATTATCCGGGCTAATCTTGATCGTTCCCCGCTGTTTTCCGGTGCGATTGAGGGGACGGGACCCAGATACTGTCCGTCTATAGAGGACAAGGTGGTAAAATTTCCGGATAAGAACCGCCATCAGGTCTTTGTGGAGCCGGAAGGATTGTATACGAATGAAATGTACTTAGGCGGTATGTCGAGTTCTCTTCCTGAGGATGTGCAGCATGCCATGTATCGGACTGTACCGGGACTGGAGCATGTAAAAATTGTGCGAAATGCATATGCGATCGAGTATGACTGTATCAATTCCCGTCAGTTGAATGCTACGTTGGAATTTAAGGCCATCAGCGGCCTGTTCAGCGGCGGTCAGTTCAATGGTAGTTCTGGTTATGAGGAAGCGGCAGTTCAGGGCTTTATGGCCGGTGTAAACGCGTCTATGAAGGTATTGGGAAGAGAGAGCTTTGTTCTGGACCGGTCCCAGGCTTATATCGGCGTTTTAATCGATGATCTGGTCACGAAGGAAAGCCATGAGCCGTACCGCATGATGACTTCCCGTGCGGAGTACCGTCTGCTTTTACGTCAGGATAATGCGGATCTGCGACTGATGGGAATCGGTCATGAAATAGGACTTGTCACTGACGAACAGTACGAGAAGCTTCAGAAGAAGGAAGCCGCCATTGAAGCCGAGATAAAGCGTCTGGAAGGCACTAATATAGGAGCTTCTAAAGACGTTCAGGATTTCCTGGAGAGAAATGGAAGCACCCTTTTAAAGACAGGTACTACATTGGCTGAACTGATCAGAAGGCCAGAACTGAACTATGTTATGTTAACTGAATTGGATCCTAAAAGACCAGAATTACCAACCGATGTAATTGAACAGGTTGACATAAATATAAAGTACGACGGCTATATCCGCCGCCAAAAACAACAGGTGGCCCAATATAAGAAGCTGGAAAATAAAAAGCTGGATGCGAATTTTGACTATAGCAGTGTAAAGAGCCTGCGGAAAGAAGCCGCTCAGAAGCTGGACTTATACAGACCCATGTCTATTGGACAGGCTTCTAGAATTTCAGGAGTATCCCCTGCCGATATCTCGGTTCTTCTTGTTCATTTAGAGCAGCTGCGTTATCAGAATCGAATGGAAAAGGATTCCATTCCAGAGCCAGAGCTTGAGCGAAAGGCAGAGAGACTGGCGTCATCCAGGGGAACAGAAGAGGTGGCAGGGAAGGATGTGTCAGATGACAGTAGAATTTAAAGATAGATTAAATCAAGAATTAAATCAATTTTCTATAAAATTGGAAGATTCACAAATGATTCAATTTTATAAATATTACGAAATATTAACCGAGTGGAATAAGGTAATGAATTTGACAGCGATTACTGAGCAGAATGAAGTAATTACAAAGCATTTTGTCGATAGTCTTGCTTTAATAAAATCAGTAGAAGAGATATCACTTAATCCTTATCGTATCATTGATATTGGCACTGGAGCTGGTTTCCCCGGAATTCCATTAAAAATTGCATTTCCACAATTAAAAGTAACGCTGATGGATTCTCTGAATAAAAGGGTTAAATTTTTAAATGAGGTAATTGAAAAATTAGAACTAAAGGAGATTCAGGCAATTCACAGCAGAGCGGAGGATTTGGGAAGAGAAAAGGAATATCGTGAGAAATACGATCTTTCAGTGTCCAGAGCGGTTGCGAATTTATCAACACTTTCGGAATACTGTATGCCTTTTGTAAAACCAGGCGGCTTCTTTATCTCATACAAATCAGGAAAAATAGAAGAAGAACTTGCATCGGCAAAACATGCGATTTTTTTATTAAGTGGTAAAGTATCCGGCGTTGAAAGCTTTACACTGGATGGAGCAGATGCAGAGCGTACCTTAGTTAAAATAGAGAAGGTAAATGAGATATCAAAAAAATATCCACGAAAAGCGGGGGTACCTGCTAAAGAGCCTTTAAAGTAATCAAACCATAGCCGGATGTTTCACGTGAAACATCCGGCTATGAATATACCAAACCATCCAGAAAAAAGAAAGGAGAGAGAAAAATTAAAAACCTGGCTAATATTATAACATCCTCACGCATTATCTTTGCCCTTGCAATTCTATATATAAAGCCATTTTCGACAACCTTCTGGATATGTTATTTTCTGGGAGGACTAAGTGATCTTCTGGATGGTCTCGTTGCCAGAACTTTAAATCAGCAAAGCGAAAATGGAGCAAAAATTGATAGTATAGCAGATTTTGTCTTTGCTGCTTCAATATTCATAATAGTACTTAAGAATATATTTTTGCCAGGAAGGTTTTGGTGGTTTATAAGTTTGATTTTCCTGATTCGTATTATTACATATAGTGTTGGATTTTATAAATATCGTACGTTTTCTTCTCTGCATACGTACTTTAATAAAGCTTCGGGATTGTTGATATTTATGTTTCCACTATTATATGTTATTTTGAAGTTGGATGTCGCTGGAGGTATTGTGTGTTTTGTATCATTTGCTGCGTCAGTTGAAGAGTTATTGATTACTATGAAAAGTAGTAAGTTAAATAGAGATTGTAAAGGATTATTCTTAAGGGAAGAGAGATAGCATAGTTATTAAAAAAACTGTGTGCTCTCTTTTTCTATGTTGTATTATAACGTATTATATTAGAAGAATTTGTGATGATGATGGAGTTTGGGAAGTAGTGTAGAATTTTTGTTTTATAATATGTATAGAGACAGTACGCAAATAATATTTGAGTGTTTAGTTTTCTTTGGCTGAAATAGGATTATTATATTGAGTTAAAACTACTATATATATTCCTGCTTTTTTATGGTATCCATCTTATCTTTATTAATTGGTGAATCTGTCAAAAAAGTTAAACCATTTAGAATTATATAAAAAGTAGGCTATTGAGTATATAAATATATTATTTATCAAAAAACTAATAATGCTTATTTTAAAAGAGAAAAAATATATAAAAGTAAGCAAATTCATAGATTTATAGATTTATAGAATCAAAAATTTATGGATTGAAAAATAAAAGATTGAAAGATAGAAATAGAGATAAAAGACCAATCATTCAAAAGATCCAATCATTTAAAAAATCCAATCATTTAAAAGATCCAATCATTCAAAAGACCCAATCATTTAATAGATCCAAAACTCCAAAAAACCCAAAGATTATAAAATACCAAAAGAACTAAAAGATTAAAAGGTTAAGTGATTAACTTCAAAAATATACTTATACCAAATATACAAAAAAAATAACTATAAATTAAGCTGTCTAATTTTTTTAACCACAGGCCAATACAGGTGCATGACTCAGTAATTCTAAATATTGTAAGAAAAGCAGAAGAGTAAACCGTTTTCTTTTCATTTTTATAGTAAATATAGCAAGACGGCAGAAAGAAGAGTAGTGAAATCTGGTATCAAAGCTTGATTTTAAACAAACATAAAAGAGAAGTATTTTAGAAGTTCTTTCAAAAACGCATTAGTTTTAGATTTTCCTGACTTCCTGCTTTAGCTCCTGACTCCGAAAAAGAAACTAAAGCAAGAAGCCATTTACTCTTTTCTTCCTTTCGCCCTCACACTCTCAACAATGTCTATAGTCTAATCTTCATTTACATGCATCAAACAAAAAACATCTGTATCGTCTTATACAGCTCCATCGGATTTTCCAATTGTGGTAAGTACTTCGATTCGCTGATCAACGAGCTCTCAATAGCCGGATTGTACTCATGATACTCTCCAATTAACTGCCTGATCGAATCCATCGCAGTTCCACCAACAATATAAATACTATTATCTATTTTTTTCAATGCATTTACAATATTACATTTCGTATAATTACACTTCACACTTGCATATAACGATTTCGGAGACTCGCCCAGGTGTGCAGCTTCATAATACACATCTACATAAGACGACTTAACTGAATACGGGTTACAGTAATAGTCTCTTGTAAATTCCTCCGTAATCGCCTGTTTACTGGATGCTATATGATACAGCAAAGTACCAACAATCGGAAGATCGAGAATAAACTTATAAAGCTTTGCATGCTTATTTGGTATCTGGCTGCATGTGACAAGGCTGTCCGGATTAATCAGCATGATCTGGTCAAACAGCTCCGGAGCTTGATTACAGGCCATAATCACGAGAGCAGAGGAAGCACCTGTAGCGATAATATTAGTCCGGTGTCCGATCTCAGACTTAATAAAATCCGATAGCAGTTGTACGTATAGGAAGTTCGTATAAGTTAAATCCGGCTTCTCAGAGCGTCCACATCCGAGTAAGTCAATCGTATACACCGTATATTGATCCTTCAAATAGTTAACTAATTGTGTCCATTCGTAGCCGCTGGAAAAGGCAGTCAAATCATGAACCAGTAAAATGGGTTTTCCAGTGCCGGTTTTCGTATAATGAATATTGCCAAAACGCCATTTATAGCAAAGAGATTTTGATTCTGCCAGAAGATTTTTGGAGGTGGCAGATACTTTAATGCATTTATTTATCACCGCAGTAGCAGTAGCAGCACCAGCTGCCAGAGTCAGCAGTGTGAGTAATTTATTTTTTGCTTTCATGATTTCCTCCATTCAGTGCACCAGTCCGCACAGATATATTCCTATTATAATATAATAGAATCCCAGTTACAACGGGGAACATATTAAAAAATTCTTAATCTTAGGCAAAATGTTTCACGTGAAACATTTTTATCCTATTTCTCTATTTTTTTCATATAAAGCATAGGAAAAAGAATTGAAATGTGCTATACTCTATTTTGAACCGTAATTTCCGGTTGTTACAGGGAGAGGAAATATAAAAAATGGGTAGAATTATTGCAATTGCAAACCAAAAAGGCGGTGTCGGTAAGACGACGACCGCAATTAATCTGTCCGCATGTCTGGCAGAATCAGGACAGAAAGTACTAACTGTTGATTTCGATCCGCAGGGAAATGCCACTAGCGGCCTTGGTATAGAGAAGGGCGAAATAGATAAAACAGTTTATGATTTGCTGGTTGGAGAGTGTGATATTGAGGAATGTCTCATTTCTAATATGCAGGAAAATCTGGATCTACTGCCCTCCAATGTAGATCTTGCAGGAGCTGAAATAGAGCTGTTAGAAATAGAGAACAAAGAATCTCTTCTAAAGACATATCTTTCTAAAATCCAGAACAACTATGATTTTATCATCATAGACTGTCCACCATCATTAAACTTATTAACGATCAATGCCCTGACGGCCGCCAATACTGTATTGGTTCCCATTCAGTGCGAATATTATGCATTGGAAGGGCTAAATCAGGTACTTAAAACAGTTAACCTGGTTAAGAAGAAGTTAAATCCTTCTCTGGAGATGGAAGGAGTCGTATTTACCATGTATGATGCCAGGACAAATCTGTCACTGGAAGTCGTGGAAAGCGTAAAAAATAATCTGAATCAAAATATTTACAAAACAATTATACCGAGGAACGTCAGACTCGCAGAAGCGCCGAGCCATGGAATGCCGATTAACTTATACGATTCCAGATCGGCGGGGGCGGAGAGTTACCGGCTGTTGGCAGCCGAAGTGATTAGCAGAGGGGAAGATATATAGCTATGGCGAAAAGAACAGGATTAGGAAAGGGTCTTGGAGCAATATTTGGAGATGAAGTGATGGAATCTGCGGCTGAAGAGCAGGAAGCAAAACATCAGGCAAAGAGTAAAAAGGCTCAGGAACCGGAGAAAAAAGAAGAAGACAGCGACATTGGCAAGGAATTAATGGTGAAGGTAACATCCATAGAACCGAATCGTGAGCAGCCCAGAAAGGACTTTAACGAGGAAGCAATGGGAGAACTGGCCGAATCCATGAAAGTATATGGAGTTTTACAGCCTCTTCTTGTACAGAAAAAGGGTGATTATTACGAGATAATCGCAGGTGAACGCCGCTGGAGGGCCGCTAAACTGGCTGGTCTCAAGGAAGTTCCGGTCGTTATCCGCGAATATACGAAACAGCAGACAATGGAGATTGCTCTCATTGAGAATGTCCAGCGTGAAGACTTAAATCCTATTGAAGAAGCGAAAGCATACCAGCGATTGATCCAGGAGTTTGAACTGAAGCAGGAAGAGATCGCAGCCAGAGTCGGTAAGAGCCGCGTTACCATTACGAACAGTATGAGATTGCTGAAGCTGGATGAACGTGTACAGGAAATGCTGATTCAGAATCAGATAACCGGAGGTCATGCGCGCGCACTCTTAACTGTAGAGGATGGCGAGCTTCAATATAAACTGGCAGGCAAGATTATTGCTGAAAACTTAAGCGTCCGTGAGATAGAAAAGATCGTCAAATCACTGTCTAAGAAGAAAAATCCGAAGGAAAAGAATGTAGAAGATGAGAGTCTGGCATTGATTTTCCGTGATCTGGAAGAGCGGATGAAATCAGCAATGGGCACCAAAGTAAGCATCAACAGAAAAGATAAAAATAAAGGAAGAGTAGAAATTGAGTACTATTCTGAGTCAGAATTGGAAAGAATAGTAGAATTGATAGAATCCATAAGATAGTAGTAATGGAAGTGAGGACGAAAGAAATGGATAACAGTATGATGGATTTATGGCCGGTCGACCCGGGCTATATTATTCTGGGGTTGGCTGTACTTACACTAATATTGTTGATTATCGTAATCATCTGCCTGATTCAGATGAGAAGGCTTTACCGCAGATACGATTATTTTATGAGAGGGAAAGACGCGGAAACCCTTGAGGAAATCATCATGGAACAGATGGGAGATATCGAGGCGCTGAAGGCGGAAGACCGTGCGAATAAAGACTCAATCCGCAATACGAATAAGAATTACAGAAGCGCTTTCCAGAAATTTGGTCTCGTGAAATACAATGCTTTCAAAGGTATGGGCGGAAATTTAAGCTTTGCCATGGCACTTCTCGATTATACCAACACTGGATTCGTCTTAAACTCCGTACACAGCAGAGAAGGCTGCTACGTCTATATCAAAGAAGTAGAACGGGGAGAAACAGATGTGCTGCTGGGAAGTGAAGAGAAAGACGCTTTGGAGCAGGCATTGGGATATCATTAAAGTAAAAACCCCATTTCATTTAGGAGGAGATTGTTCCTCACAAATGAAATGGGGTTTTGTAATTGTATATATCATAACAATATCTGAGACATATTCGCATGATGGGATTCCGTCAAAGCGGCTCCAATAGCAGTACCATACTCAGCCTGTTCCGGTATAATAAAATGTACATCGAACATCGTTTCCAGAGAGCAGAAAATATCCTTACACTGAGGAAACTTAGCGAGATTGCCAATCATAACAAAGTAGTTAATCTCACTGTTGAGAGAAGAGAGTATAGCGGATTTTCCGATTGCCTGAAGTACCATATTAATGAGGCCTATGGCAATATCCTCTTCGCTGACCTGACTCCTCACCTTGCCGAAGTTAGAGGCCGTAGCGGTGAGTGGGAGTCCAGGAAGCGCCTCCTTGGAAATATCACAGATCTGCAAATCTACGTGGCTTAAATCGCCGCCGCTGGCCAGTTCCATGATCTTGCTGATCTCCTGTGTCTTTAAAAGTAAACTGGATAAGCCGATGATGGTTCCGCCTCCGATACCGATTCCGCCGGTATGTACGATCTTATCGCCGTTTACCTGGACAAAAGAGGTGCCGGTACCCATACTGACCACAATTAAATCATTCATGCCGGTAAAGTAGCGGCCTCCCAGTCCGTTGGAAGTAAACTCATCTACCTTGAAAGTAGGAATACCATAAAGCGGCTGTTCTACATTAGCGCTTCCAACTCCTGTAATCATGATCTTCTCTATATCACTTAACTGTATTGCATTGTCATAAATAAATTTCCCAAACGCGCCGAAAAGAGATGCGATAGGATTATTAGCTTTCACGAATGTTGGAATTTTCAAGTTATTATTTTCAAAACCAACAATTTTGGTGGTACTTCCTCCGATGTCAATTCCTATGATAATTCCCATGGTCAAGAATCTCCTTTGATCGATTACGGTGACTCGAGGCACTTCACAGAAGCATGCAGTATGCATTTAGTACAGTGCTTAAAGCCTGAAGCAAAACACACAGCTCATAGTGCAAACGAGTAACCATTTTCAGTGACCCTAGTATATCATAGATTAGCAGGAATGCAAAGTTCTTAAATCAATCCAATAATCATATAAACAGCAATAGCGATTGAAAAAACAGCCACGCCCTTTTTGAGTACCCTTACATTTATCCGTCCCGCCTGTCCTGCTCCAAAGAAAACGCCGATGGCCTGGCATACAAAGCTGATCAGACAGAGAACAAGAAGTCCCTCCTTCGGGCAATTGGAGAGATATCCCACGCAGGCAGGAAGAGCAATAAAAATGGAGTCAAACAGGCTGACACCCACAGCAGTCCGAACCGGCATTCCTAGCGTAACCAGTATAGGCATGACGAGAATCGGTCCGCCTGCACCGGAAAGAGCGCAGATGGCGCCTGTGATAAAACCAAACAGCAGTACGAATGGCTTGTTGCCAAGTAATCCGGTATAAACTGGAGAGCCGGACGGTAAAGCGGCAGAGGAATCATCAGAGGAAGCAGCCTCCGGTTTATCCTTCTTAACCAGGATAGAGAGACCAGACGCCAGCACCACCAGATAAAGAAACATCTTAGCGGTAGTCAGAGGAATCATAAAATTCAGCTTGACGCCGAGCACCGCCCCCGCGATACTTCCGATTCCTACCAGAACACCAAACTTTAGATCCATCTGTCCCTGCCTCTGATAGCGGTAGGAACCGATGATTCCCGAGGTGAGAAAGGAGATAAAGCTCAAGGCCAGAGAGAGGCTTAAATCCATGCCTAAATAGCCAGTGAATACAATGGGAAGCAGGAATCCGGCGATGCCGGAGACTCCTACCAGGGTGCCGACAATCAGGTTCATTACAGCTATTACCGGTAACATAATTCGTCCTCCATAAGATGGTTTTTCGTAAGCCAGGAATGCGCTTCAAAGCGTATTTTTTCTTCGTCCAGCGTGAGAATTTCTCTGTTTTTCATCAGAAATTTCCCTGCGGCGATGGAATGGATCACATCCTGCGATGAAACACTTTCTACCAGGGTGTGTATCAGATTGTTTGTAGGGTAAAGATGAGGCTGATCTAAATCAACCGCAATTAAATCGGCACAGAAGCCTTCTTTCAGCTGACCTGATTTATTATGTAAACCGAGCGCACAGCTTCCGCCTTCCAGAGCCATGGAGAGAATCGTCTCTGCAGGCATAATTACCGGGTTGGATTCCGGAACACCGTAACGGATGTTCATGATAGAGCGGAATATCTTCATCTCCTGGAAGAGGCTCATGCCTCCGTGTGCGGTTCCATCCGTTCCAAATGCCACGGATATTCCGCTTTCCAGAAGTCTTGGGGTGTTGGGGACGCCTTTTCCGCAGTTACTGAACGGGCAGTGGACTGCCTTAACTCCGTTAGCAGCCATAAGCTCAATCTCGTGCTCTGACAGCAGGAGGCTGTGTGCACTGACAAAATGATCTGAAAGCACTCCGAGGCTGTCTAAATACTCCATAGGCCGCATCTGATAGCGCTCCAGGTGGTAATTGATCTCATTCGGATATTCGTTCATATGGGCTTCCACCATGGCGCTGCGCTCTGAGGCCGCCTCGAATACACCGCGAATCAGTTCCTCGGAACAGGAAATCAGGGAGCGGAGAGAGTAGTAGACGCTCAGCCTTCCGTCGCCGGAGCCGTTCCAGGTATTGTAGTACTCATTTAAACGGGAAATGGATTCTGCCGCGTCAGCCCTCATGGAATCAGGAACTTTCGTATCATCCATGGTAGACAGCGTAAGTGCGCCTCGCAGACCAGATTTTATGTAAACTTTGGCTGCTTCATCCATATGAATTCCTCCTGCATCGAGGAAGGAGGTAGTACCGCCGCGGATCATTTCCAGGGAGCAGAGAGCGGCGCTTAAGGATACAGCCTCCGGAGTCAGGGTGCTTTCGAATGGAAGCATAATCCGTGTCCAGATCATCGGCAGAGCATCCAGAATCTTTCCGCGAAGCAGCTGCTGACAGGTATGCATATGACCGTCTGTCAGGCCAGGCATCCAGAGGAGGCGGCTACCGTCTACAGTCTGCTCCGCCTCCTGGCAGGAGAGGGAGCCAGAGCTGCAGATCGAGGAAATCATACCGTCTTTTATGGCGACATCCACACCGGAGCGAATGGTCATATCCGGCGTCAGGATGCGCGTATTTTGAATCAGTATATCATAGATGGGTTCTTTCATATAATAATCTCCATAATTATTTTGAGTTGAAACGAAATAAATGCTGCAGTTCACAGCCCGGTCGGCCTCTGCTTCCCGGTCTGTGAACTACAACGTCTAAATTGCGTGGGTCAGAGACAGAATCACATTGGCAACCAGGGCGGAGCCAAAGAATGTTCCTGTCATGACGAGAAGAGCGATGATTATCATCTTCCATCCCTGTTTTGCGAAGGCCTTAATCTCATTTCCAATAGAAATACCGGCAAACGCGCCTACCATGGTCAGAGGAGCCGTAAAATTGATTTTATTGGCGGACTCAATTACAAAGGAAGAGATTGGTGATATTGGACATGCCGCTAAGAGTCCCACAATCGAGCAGTAGGCCACGATTGGAAGCTTTAACGGGATAATCTTGCTTAATACAACTCCGATGCAGGAGATGACAAGGAGCACGCATACACCTGGCAGAGAGTCGAGAAATGCTACCTTAAATCCAACAAAGTTTGCCGTCATGATGCCAAGGCAGGCAATAACCAGTAAAAATCCCCATTCTTTATATCTCATAATCGTCAGTCCTCCTTATTTTTCTCCGCGCAGACGTGCAATCTTTGGTTCCAGGAACGCATACAGCTTGTTGCAGAGCGGAATTCCTATAAATATAGCAACGTAGATACCCGTGATTCCGGAAAGGGTCTCACTGGTGCTGGCAAGCGCCGAAATCTTATCGGCCATAGCCGGGTAAATCTCTGTTAAGCTGGCTGTGGCTGACGCCATCATGATGCCGGCGCCGACGCCGGAGGCCATTCCCAGTGCGTATGGGTGGAAAATATTTAAAGCAGCTACCATGGTAGCCATAAATCCGAAATAAATGGTTCCGATCATGCCGCCGACTATGTAAATGGATAAGCTGCCGCGGGCTTCCGGTGAATCCGGTCCATACATATCTGTAATCAGGGCCAGATTGGTTTCACGGTTGATGGAATGCGTTGCACCGATTGCCTCACGCTTTAAGCCGAGGAGAAGTGCAAATGGCAGAGCGAGGAAGATCGTTCCCAGGTTGCCGATTTCCTGCAGTAAGAGAGCCGGGCCGGCCTGAATAACCGTTGAAAGGCTGGCGCCTGCATTGATGCCGAGCTTTGCAATAAAGGGGCAGATAGCCACGATTACCAGCTTTGACGCTGCGGTTACTTCTTTTTCTTTCATAACCTTTAAGATCTGCGGTCCTGATAAAATACCCATGAAGAGAGAGTAGAAGATCGGGAACAGGATCAGCATTCCGGGGCCGAGAGGAATCTTAATCTGGCCGATGCTGTCTGCAATCAGGATAAAGATAAAGGCTATGATGTACACACGGTACTCTGTCTTGATCCGCTCCTTTAGGGAGGAATACTGGAAGGTTTCTTTTTTCATACACTTACGCTCCTTTTGGTAAAATAGTAACATTCGCTTCGGATATGTTTGATAGCTTCATTCTATCGGAAGAGAAGCAGATAAAAAAGGACAAATGAGATATTTTGCACAAAAATAGGGAAAAATGTTTTTATAATTATAAGATAGTACTAAATTGTACGAGATCTGATGAAGAAAAAGGCAATAAAAAAAGGTCTGTACAGAGCAGCGGGTACTCCCCGTTATCTGTACAAACCTTTTTTGGATCAGTTCAGGATCTGAAACTGATTAAGCTGCGTATACGTTGACAGCCTGGATTCCACGGTTGCCCTGAGTGGTATCGAAAGTAACTTTCTGGCCATCTTCCAGAGACTTATAACCATCTGTCATAATTCCGGAAAAATGAACGAAAACTTCTTCTCCTGTCTCGTCGTTTGTGATGAAGCCGTAACCCTTTGAGCTGTTAAACCATTTTACTGTACCCTTATTCATGAGGTACCTCCTAATATAATATTATTATATTTGTTCTGAAACTAAAAATCACATATTTTTGTAAAGCATTATTAACAAATAATGACTTACAAAAATATGTGAATCAAAATCTCATTAAAATACTCTATTATAATATCATAGTACGAAAAAATTGTCAAGCAATTCTGAAAATTATTTTATTTCTGTTTTTGGTATCAATATTTTACATTTGTTTTTTTGCGCTGTATAATAAAAGAAGCGAAAACATCGGAAAAGGAGCCGGAACATGAATTGGGAGGAATTGCTGAAACGAGCGCCAAAGCTTGAGGCGTATATCAAACATATGCCGCCGGATATCAAGGCCCGCAGTGTCATTAAGGTGATACCGCCGGGACAGATCATCCACCAGAAGAATTACGAGCTGGATTATTTTGCATTTGTCTGCTGCGGAGACCACCGGGCCATCAATGAATTTGAAAACGGTAATGTGTATATGATTGAGAAGAACGAGGCCATAGACTTTGTGGGCGAGGTAACAATCCTGGCGGGGCAGGAGCGGACCTCTGTCACCCTGGAGACCATTACGGAATGCGTTCTCCTACAGATGCCGAGGAAGGATTTTGAGCGGTGGATTAAGGAAGATATTGATCTTCTCTATTTAATAGCCAGCAAGGTGGCGTTTAAGCTGTACCGTTCCTCGTCGAAGAATGGGGCGACGCTGTTCTATCCGCCGAACTTTCTGCTTCTGGAGTATCTGGTACAGTACGCCGATAAGCATATGACGGGAAATAAGACGAGCATTACAGTTCCATTTACCAGGAATCAGCTGGAGGAGGAACTGGGAATCAATATTAAGACCTTGAACAGAACTGTTAAGAAGTTAAAGGATACCGGCATGATCGGGATCACGAAAGGAAAGCTGACCTTTGATAAAGAGCAGTATAACAAGGCCGTTGCGGAGCTGGCTGTGCTGAGAAAGGGGGCAAATCACTGGTAAAACGGCTGGCTGTATCTGGAAAATATATCAGTATAAAAGTATTTATTAGATTTGAATAAAAACGGGGGTGATATTGTTATTTTTTTGTCAAATATATTATTGACAATTATTTAACGAAATCATATAATGATACTACAAAGTTCGTTAAAAAAATATCGAACATAAAAAAAACCTATTAAACTTATTAAAAAAACTGGAGGTAAGTCAGGATGGCAAAGAAAGAAGAACAGGTAAAAGTTCCGGAAATCATTGACAATGTAGACGCTTTGGTTGCAAAGATGGAAGCAATGAGAGAAGCTCAGAGAGAATTTGCAACCTTCACACAGGAACAGGTGGACAAGATCTTCTATGAAGCAGCTAGTGCAGCCAATAAAATGAGACTCCCTCTCGCCAAGATGGCAGTGGAAGAAACCGGCATGGGTGTTGTGGAAGATAAGGTTATCAAAAACAACTACGCAGCCGAGTACATCTACAATGCCTATAAAGATACAAAGACCTGCGGTGTTATTGAAGAAGATAAGGCATACGGAATTAAGAAGCTGGCAGAGCCGATCGGTATCGTAGCGGCTGTTATTCCTACAACAAACCCGACTTCAACCGCGATCTTTAAGACACTGATTTCTTTAAAGACAAGAAACGCGATTATCATTTCCCCACATCCGCGTGCTAAGAACTGTACTATTGCAGCAGCAAAGGTAGTTTTAGAGGCAGCTGTTAAGGCCGGCGCTCCGGAAGGCATCATCAGCTGGATTGATGTTCCTTCACTGGAATTAACAAACGAAGTTATGAGAAGCGCAGATATCATTCTGGCCACAGGCGGCCCTGGAATGGTTAAGGCTGCTTACTCTTCAGGAAAACCGGCACTGGGCGTAGGCGCAGGCAATACACCGGTTATCATCGACGATACAGCTAATATTAAACTGGCAGTAAACTCCATTATCCATTCCAAGACCTTTGATAACGGTATGATCTGTGCTTCCGAGCAGTCCGTTACCGTTCTGGAAAAGGTATATGATGAAGCGAGAAAAGAATTTGCGGCAAGAGGCTGCTACTTCTTAAAGGGTGATGAGATTGAGAAGGTTCGTAAGACCATCATCATCAACGGCGCTTTAAATGCCAAGATTGTTGGACAGACGGCTTACACAATTGCAAAGCTTGCAGGTGTCGAGGTACCGGAAGCGACCAAGATCTTAATCGGCGAGGTTGATTCCGTTCATATAGATGAAGAATTTGCACATGAGAAGCTGTCTCCGGTTCTTGCCATGTATAAGGCAAAGGATTTCGACGAGGCGCTTGCAAAAGCAGCTCAGCTGGTTGCTGACGGCGGTTATGGACATACGGCATCCCTTTATGTAAATGTAAACGAGCATGAGAAAATCATGAAGCATGCCGAGGCTATGAAGACGTGCCGTATCCTGATCAACACTCCATCTTCTCATGGCGGTATCGGTGATATCTACAACTTCAAGATGACTCCATCCCTGACATTAGGCTGTGGTTCCTGGGGCGGAAACTCCGTATCTGAAAACGTAGGTGTAAAACATCTGTTAAATATCAAGACCGTTGCCGAGAGGAGAGAGAACATGCTGTGGTTCAGAAATCCTGAAAAGGTTTACTTCAAAAAAGGCTGTATGCCTGTTGCACTGAGCGAATTAAAGGATGTATATGGCAAGAAGAGAGCATTCGTTGTAACAGACTCCTTCCTTTACATGAATGGTTATACAAAACCGATTACAGATAAATTAGACGAAATGGGCATCGTATACACGGTATTCTCCGATGTACAGCCAGACCCGACGCTTGCCAACGCACAGGCAGGTGCAAAGGCTATGAGAGCATTCCAACCGGATACCATCATTGCCCTGGGCGGCGGTTCCGCTATGGACGCAGCCAAGATCATGTGGGTTATGTATGAGCATCCGGAAGTAGACTTCCAGGATATGGCTATGCGTTTCATGGATATTCGTAAGAGAGTCTACACCTTCCCGAAGATGGGTGAGAAAGCATACTTCATCGCGATCCCGACCTCTTCCGGTACTGGTTCCGAGGTTACCTCCTTTGCAGTTATTACAGACCAGGATACAGGCGTTAAATATCCGCTGGCTGACTATGAATTAATGCCTAAGATGGCTATTGTCGATGCAGATAACATGATGAGCCAGCCGAAGGGCTTAACAAGCGCTTCCGGTGTCGATGTTCTGACTCATGCTCTGGAAGCCTATGCATCTGTTATGGCTTCTGATTATACAGACGGCCTTGCGTTAAAGGCTATGAAGAATGTACTGGAATACCTGCCGACAGCTTATAATGACGGATCTAATGTTGAGGCAAGATGCAAGATGGCTGATGCTTCTTGTATGGCTGGTATGGCATTTAATAATGCATTCCTGGGGGTATGCCACTCCATGGCTCATAAACTGGGGGCATTCCATCACCTTCCACACGGTGTTGCAAATGCTTTGTTAATCACTCTGGTTATGGAATTCAATGCATCTGAAGTACCAACCAAGATGGGCACTTTCCCGCAGTATGAATATCCGCATACACTTGCAAGATACGCGGAATGCGGACGTTTCTGCGGAATTCAGGGAAAGAATGATGCTGAAGTATTGAAGAAATTTATCGATAAGATTGAAGAATTAAAAGCGGCAGTAGGAATTAAGAAGACGATCAAAGAGTATGGTGTAGATGAGAAGTACTTCTTAGATACGTTAGATGCTATGGTAGAGCAGGCATTTGATGATCAGTGTACCGGGGCTAACCCGAGATATCCGCTGATGAGCGAGCTCAAAGAGATGTATTTAAAGGCTTACTACGGTAAATAAGTTTAAATAGGTGGCAAAGGGCCGTACCCGATTCGCGGGGCGGCCCTTTGTGTTATATAAATTAAGCAAATAACCGAAGCCAAGCTCCAAATAAAACCATACTTTCCCGAGAATGAGTATGAACCCCATGTTCGAGACGTGTGTACTGTTTGGTACATGATAGTTTTGTAAACAGGCTTTCTACCGTATCGGGAGGACAAACTTCATCTTGACCGCCTCCTGAAAGCATGACCGGTATATGCAGCCGATGGGCATGAGAAAGCGTATCGATATATCCCAACCGATTCCAGAAGATATCCTCGGGTACAGATTGACGATATGGACTTAATATGCCGTAAGCGTTTCCTTTCAGCCTGGAGGACGGAAAATTAGTCAGGAAAGGAATGTCTGCGCAGACACATCGAACTGCCGATCCCAAAATAGATGCCAGTAAAAGGGCAGTTCCTCCGCCCTGGCTGGTTCCAAAGACAGAGAGCCGGTCAGGAAGGACATCAGGCTGCAAGACTGCCCAGCGTATTGCCAGTAAACAGTCTGTAAGCCAGTCTTCGTAACCTCCCGGTTTGCCCGTTATTGTATTATGAAGTACAGGCCAGTTTCCATCCGGTGCTGTCTTTGAAGTATCTGGACCGGAGGGACTAACATAACCCTGAGGCGATATGTGAAGTATATGGTACCCCATGTCTGCAAGCTGTGGATGAAGGTTTATGAAACCTCCGTAACCCGGCAGGTTTATTAGCAGCGGGGCAGGAGAGCTTATAGATGGCTGCCAGTAACCATAAAAAGTACGTCGTTTTTCTTCAGTTTTAAATTGAATAAATTTATTCTGAAGAGTACAGGGGTTGTTACCAAACTCGATACGGATTGGTGAGTTTGGTAAAATGGACACTTCCGTTTTCATATTCTGACTTTTCTTTAGTAAATCAGAGGCCCATTTGTCAATTTCATGTGATGATGGATAACAAGAAAAGGCTTGAGCTTCTGAAAATAGTTCTTTTGGCATGATAGCACACCTCCTTTTAAACTATTATAGTCATAAAATAACTTTACCGATAGTAATATTTTGATTATAATCAAGACAAAACAACTATATTTCAATCGAATTATTAAGGAGAGGTACAATGGAGGAGAATCATTCACTTATCTATTCACTTCGTTTTAACTTTATTTATGTTGATGTATATTCATTCACACGAATGTGGATCTACCCTACAACAGTATTGCCATATGGGCTGCTTCGTTATATTCTGGCAGGCGAAGGTGAATTTGTTCTGGATGGACGAAGACATAATGTAAAACCTAATCAGGTAGTTTATATCCCACAGGGGACAACTCTTGACTGTAAAGCATTTACCGATGATTTTAAATTTATGAGTATCCGTTTTGTAACGACTATACAACTTAAGAATAATGATTTTTTATCGAACTATTTTAATGTGTTGGATGTGACAGAGGCGGAAGATGAAAGGGTTTTGTCTTATTTCAGAGAGATTTATGAGACTGCAAGCTTTAATAAAAGCATTGGGAAAATGTTTAAAATTAGAGGATATCTAGAGCTGATTATTGCATGGCTGACAGAGCGGGGGGAAAAAAGGCAGCAGTCTCAACTTGAACTAAATTCAACTGCATATACAATTGAGAAACTGCAGCAGCGTGCAAGAAAGTCTGGTAATGTCAGCAGGGATCCAAGAATACAGGCTGTAGAGGATTATATAGTAGCACATCCAAAGGATCCTCTGGATTTAAAGCTTCTCTGCAGTATTGCGGAAGTCAGTGAATCTTCACTGCGTCGTCTTTTTAAAATACAAACAGGAAAATCTCCTGGAGATTATATTAAAGAGCTCCGCATGCTGACTGCATCCCGGGAACTTTTGGCGTCAGAACGAAGAATATCAGATATTGCATATGACCTGGGTTATAATGATCCCAATTATTTTACCCGTACGTTTCATTCGGTTTTCGGAATTTCTCCTCAGGAATATCGTAAGGTATCCAGAGAAGGCAGTACGGTAGAATTTAAAAGAAAATAGCCACATACGTTTAAATATTAATTGTTTTATGCTAATTTTAAGCGATTTACATCTTGTATGCAGGTGCCAAGATAGATTATGATAAATACATAAAAATGCACAAAAAAAATAAATAAAAAAGGAGAAAATTATGAAAAAGTCATTATCGTTGCTCTTGACACTCCCGATTATTGCCTGTCTGGCAGCTTGCAGCAGCAACACCTCAACACCTGCGACAACGGCAGAAAACAACGCAAAACAAGAGGAAACAGCAGAAACAGTGAAAGAAGATCCAGGAGAAGAACCCTTAAAAGGTGAGATTACGTTTTGGCATTCCTTTACACAGGGGGGACGCCTGGATACCATTCAGGCAGCCGCGAATGATTTTATGAAAGAAAATCCAGATGTTAAAATCACGATTGAGACATTTTCCTGGCCGGATTTTTATACAAAATGGACAACCGGTCTTGCATCGGGTAATGTGCCGGATATGAGTACTGCTCTTCCGAACCATGTTGTAGAAATGATTGATGCGGATGCCATTTTACCGATGGATAATCTGATTGATAAGATAGGTAGAGATCGTTTTTATGAAGCACCAATTAAGGAAATGACGGTGGACGGCAGTTGCTATGCGATTCCAATCTATTCTCATGCGCAGGTAATGTGGTATTTTACCAATATACTTGATAAGTATAATCTTGAGGTGCCTACTACCTGGGATGAATTATACACAGCCGCGAAAACCATTTCAGACGGAGAAAACGGATCGGTCTACGGCTGTTCGGTTCCTCTGGGTACCAATGATATGATGGCGACGCGTTATTTGAATTTTTATGTTAGAAGCGCGAATGAAACTCTTATTAAAGAGGATGGAACCGCTAATTTAACTAGCCAGGCAGCAATAGACGGCATTAATTATTGGGTTAAGATGTATAAAGATTGTTCGCCGGCTGAATCAATTAACTATAACGTTTTGGATCATGCCACACTGTACTATACTGGAAAAAATGCATTTGATTTTAATTCCGGTTTCCAGATTGGCGGTGTTGATACTAATGCACCGGAGCTGTTGGATTATGTAGCGTGCGCTCCAATGCCAACAATAAACAAGGGTGATGAGCAGAGAGGATATGAAACCTCTAATATTCCTATGGTAATATGGAAAAATTCAAAGCATCCCGAGATTTGCGAAGCATTTATTAAGTTTCTGTATCAGCCGGAATACTACGTTCCGTTCCTTCAGTCTGTTCCTGTAGGCATGCTGCCTGCACTTAAGGACATTGCATCAAATGAAGAGTTTCTTTCTGATCCGATGATTCAGAAATTTTCTAATGAAATGAAGGTAATCTCAGATGCGGTTGGAACCGGAACTGCAATCGGAATGGAATACGGTCCTAAGCCGCAGGCAGGTCTGCTTACAAGTCAGGGTGTAATTGAGAATATGTTCCAGGAAATTATACTGAAGGGAACGCCTGTGGAGGAAGCGGCTAAAGCGGCAGAAGATAAGCTGAACGAGCTTTTTGAAACATTGGAATGATTAACAAGTTGATGAAACGGGGCGGATACATCGCCCCGATTTATCTTAAAGGAGCGTTGCCATGAAGAAAAAAAAGTTGCTGAACTGGAATCGGATATCCGGTTTCCTGTTTTTACTGCCGGCTCTTGCAGTCGTTATAGGGTTATTGCTCTATCCTGTTTTATCAAGTGTTTTTTATAGCTTTACCAGCAAGCATCTGATTAAGCAGAATTACAAGTTTGTTGGAATTGATAATTACATAAAAATTCTGTCAGATAAAGAATTTACAGGAGCATTCCTGACATCAATTAAATGGACAGTGTTTTCTCTGCTTGGACAGATTGGAGTGGGATTTACAGCAGCGCTGGCTCTAAATCGGATAAAAAAGGGTCAGGGTCTGTTCCGGACAGCACTTATTATTCCATGGGCATTCCCCTCTATTGTTATTGCACTTGCATGGAAATGGATTTTAAGCGGAGTATACGGTTTTCTTCCCAATCTTTTGGTACAGATTGGAATCTGTCAGTCTACGCCTCAGTTTCTAAGTAATGAATCCCTTGTATTTGGTACTTTGGTTATGATCAATATCTGGTTTGGAGCACCACTTATTATGGTAAATGTCTTAAGTGCCCTCCAAACGGTTCCCAGGGATCAATACGAAGCAGCACAGATAGACGGTGCAGCGCCCTGGCAGTCCTTTCTGCATATTACGATTCCTCACATCCGTGTAGTTGTAGGGCTTTTGGTGGTTCTCAGGACGATATGGGTTTTCAATAATTTTGACACAATATTTTTAATTACAGGCGGCGGACCTGCAAACTTAACAGAGACGGTTCCGATTTATGCCTATAATGTGGGATGGGGGCTTAAGCAGTTAGGACGCTCATCGGCGGTTACAGTACTGCTTCTGATGTTCCTTCTGGTAATTTGCCTTTTATATTTTAAGCTGCTTGATAAATGGGATAAGGAGGGGGCATGATGGAAAAGCACAAACGTTTAAAAAGTGGATGGGTTGGCGATACAATAAGTTATCTTTATCTGTCGGTTCTTTCTGTGATGGCAGTGTTTCCACTTCTTTGGATTGTGCTTTGCTCTGTTAAAAAACAGGGAGAGCTTTTAAGCAATCCGACCAAACTGATTCCCAGTGCCGTTACACTTGATAATTTTAAGAATGTGCTGATAAATCTTGGTTTCTTAAACAATATTGGAAACAGTATAATAATTGCATTTTCATCTACTTTGATTACCATTACCATCTCTGCTTTGGGAGCTTATGGAATTGTAAGGTTCTACCCTCGTTTCGGTAAGCTTATGACAAGGGTGTTAATTACAACTTATATGTTTCCCCCAATATTGCTGGCTGTACCGTATTCTATTATTATGGGAAAAGCGGGACTTATGAATACGCGTATTGGACTTGTAATCGTATATTTGTCATTTTCCGTTCCCTATGCAATATGGCTTCTGGTAGGTTTTTTTCAAACGGTTCCGTTAGAGATTGAGGAAGCAGCCAGGGTGGATGGAGCAAATAAAATACAGGTATTTGTCAATGTAGCGCTTCCTATTGTTGCACCGGGACTTGTTGCTGTGGCGATTTATACGTTTATTAATGCGTGGAATGAGCTGTTATATGCTTTGATTATGACTAACAGTACCAGTAAAATGACGGTTTCCATAGCCTTAAAATCATTAGAAGGCCAGGAAATTCTGGATTGGGGAACCATGATGGCAGCCTCTGTTCTCGTAGTAGTGCCATCCATTATTTTCTTTATGCTGATTCAGAAAAAAATTGCGGGCGGACTTTCACAAGGGTCGATTAAGTAGGGTTAAGTTTACAGGGATACTAAAATAAATGAATGGAGGAAGTAACAATTATGGATACAATTGGATATGGAATTGTAGGTACCGGATATTTTGGGGCGGAACTGGCCAGAATTATGAAGGATCAGGAAGGAGCCAGGATTGCGGCAGTACTTGATCCTGAAAATGCGGTACAGACAGCAGAGGAATTAGGGTGTGATGTAGAAACAGACCTGGAAAAACTGTGTGCACGCCCTGATGTGGATGCGTTAATTGTGGCAACACCCAATTATTTACACCGCGATCCGGTTCTGATGGCGGCACGCTACAAAAAGAACGTGTTCTGTGAGAAACCGATTGCACTGTCTTATAAGGATTGTGATCAGATGGTAAAAGCGGCTCAGGACAGCGGCATTGTATTTATGGCCGGTCATGTAATGAATTTTTTCAATGGTGTACATAAAGCGAAACAGCTAATCCACGAGGGAAAAATCGGCAGGGTACTGTACTGTCATGCGGCCAGAAATGGTTGGGAAGAGCCGCAGGAGAGCATCAGCTGGAAAAAGATCCGCGCAAAATCGGGGGGGCATCTCTATCACCATATTCATGAACTTGATTGTATTCAATTCATAATGGGGCCTGCAACGGAAGTTACGATGACGGGAGGAAATGTGGCACATAGCGGTCCTCGGTTTGGGGATGAGGATGATATGCTTCTTATTTCCATGGAGTTTGGAAATAATACGTATGCTTTTATGGAATACGGTTCTGCATTCCACTGGCCGGAGCATTATCTGATGATTCAGGGAACAGAAGGCGCGATCAGAATCGATATGGCAAATGTGAAGATGACCTTAAAGCATGCGGACGGAACAGAGGAGTATTTTCTGGTGCATGAAAGCAGAGAGGAGGATGATGACAGAACACGGATATACAACGGTCTGGAGATGGATGGTGCTATTATGTATGGTCATCCGGGAAAGAAACCTCCTATGTGGCTGCACAGCATCATGAAAAAAGAGATGAAGTTTTTTAATGGTATTATGCATGGTGAGGAGGCTTCCGAGGAATATAAACCGTTATTGACAGGAGAAGCTGCACGGGCGGCGATTGCAACAGCAGATGCAGCGACACTTTCCCTGCGGGAAGACAGAAAAGTAAAAGTTGAAGAGATTAAGGGCTAAGCCAGCCCGTTCTTAAATAAAAGAATCATCTCATGAGTCAGACTTACATTCGTGTAGTCTCCGGGGATATCTTCGCGTTTCATCCAGACTGCTGTGGATAATTCTGTTTCATCCAGATGAATTTGTGGAGAACCATCCAGCTCAGCGAAAAAACCAACCAGCATGGAGTCACTGAAAGCCCATGGCTGATTTTTATAATAGCGGATATTTGTTACTTTCAGTCCGACTTCTTCCATGACCTCGCGCCGGACGGTTTCCTCCAGTGTTTCACCGAATTCCGTGTAGCCGGCTACCAGGGCATAGCGGGTATATTCACGGCCAGCGTATTTGGTGAGGAGAAGCTTATCACCATCAGTGACAGCAACAATGACGGCCGGTGCAATCTTGGGATAGACGGTATTGCCGCAGCAAGGGCAGACCATGGAACGTTCTTTTTTACTTTTCATGTTTGCTGTACCGCAGCGGCCGCAAAAACGGTTATTGCGGTAGAATCGGTGGAGTTCTGCGCCGTTGGCAGCTGCAAATGAAATCCACAGCGGTTCTAAATCACGGATTACCGAAGTGGGATAGAGCGCCAGTGTCTCGTTTCCGGACAGAGATATGGCGGTTTCATCAATCAAAAAGTATTCTTTATCATCGATGGAAAAGAGATAGTCGCAGTGGCCGGATACGGAGCCGCCATCCGCAGCCATAAGTTCGGAAAATTTAGGGATCTTTAATGAATCAGTATGATTTAGCAGGATGGAACCATCCTGGAAATATAGAATATAACTGTCCGGAGATGGAGTTTTAATATAAAATTCGTTCCGGAAGCGGTGGGGTGCAATTTCCTGAATCATGCGTGAAAAGCCTTCTTTCTATCTATAATCATGAACTATATCACGGTTGTATTCAGGAAATCATAGCAGATGCAGAGCGGAAAGTCAATGGATGATATCGCCTGAACTGTTACTTATCTGGTTATACCTGCACGTTTCAGTGTTTTACGGAGCTGAATACCAAAGATAACTGCCAGAATGGTAAGTACAATATCTTTTGGTACAAATGCTGTCATAGAATAGGTAAATACTCCCCATGCAGACATGTCACCGGCCAGAGCTGCCCACTGCATCCCGCCGGCTGTCTCATTAATAACCAATCCAATAAATGAAAAAAGAAAAATAGACGCAGATTCCAGTTTCTTATTTTCTGATTTAATATGAAGGCCGCATAATGCAGCCATGATCGGCCAGGACCAGATATATCCTCCTGTGAAATCAACCAGAACGGAGAAACCACCGCGGAAGTTTGCAAAGATAGGAAGACCTGCAGCGCCAAGGAGTATATAGACCAGAGAGCCGTAAAGTCCCAGTCTCCATCCAAATGTGACACCAATTAAAGTGATTCCAAATACCTGAATTGTTATGGGAACTCCGGTAGGCATGGGGACTGATATCTGTGATATAATAGTAAGAATGGCTGCAATCATTCCCGCAAATACTAAATCTCTCGTGGTAATGCGTCTTGATGGTGCGGCAGTGTTAGTAGTGTTTGGTAATATCATGATAGAAACTCCCTTCCTAAATTATCTATAGTTATGGTAAGAATTTTATTAAAAAATTGTATCATGCATATGAAAAGATGTCAACTAAAAATGATATATAGTTAACAATTTTGCCATGGTATTAAAAGTGGGAAGGGAATAATAATAAGCAGTTTAAATTTAGCTGAAATTAATAAAATAAAGTTTTGGTAATTATTGACTTTATAATCTTTACTTGCTATAATTTCTATCAGTTACAAAAGGCAAAGGGGCCGGAACGTATGTTCTGGCCCCTTTTTGCCCTTTTGGAAGCAATATTCACTGATGTGAAGTCGTATGGTAAATGTGGAAAATCACAAGGAGGAAAAATCTATGTCGTATGTTGATGAAGTTTATGAGAGAGTGGTAAAACAGAATCCGGGAGAAGCCGAATTCCACCAGGCAGTAAAGGAAGTGCTGGATTCTTTGAGACTGGTCATTGACGCTAATGAGGAGAAGTACCGTAAGATGGCACTCTTAGAGCGTCTCGTAGAGCCGGAGAGAGTCATTTCCTTCCGTATTCCGTGGGTTGACGACAACGGGCAGGTACAGGTCAACAAGGGATACCGCGTGCAGTTCAACAGCGCAATCGGACCGTATAAGGGAGGCTTACGTCTTCATCCGTCCGTAAACCAGGGTATCTTAAAATTCTTAGGTTTTGAGCAGGTATTTAAAAACTCTTTAACAGGACTTCCGATCGGCGGCGGCAAGGGTGGTTCCAACTTTGATCCAAAGGGTAAATCTGACAGAGAGGTTATGGCATTCTGCCAGAGCTTCATGACAGAGCTTTACAAGTACATTGGTGCAGATCAGGATGTTCCGGCCGGCGATATCGGCGTAGGCGCTAGAGAGATCGGCTATATGTACGGACAGTATAAGAGACTGACCGGCTTATATGAAGGCGTTCTGACCGGTAAGGGCTTAACATACGGCGGTTCCCTGGCACGTACACAGGCGACTGGCTATGGCCTCGTATACATTGTAGATGAGATGTTGAAGCACAACGGAAATGAACTGGCTGGAAAGACAGTAGTCGTATCCGGATCCGGCAACGTGGCAATCTACGCGACAGAGAAGGCACAGCAGCTGGGCGCCAGGGTGGTTGCATTAAGCGATTCCAACGGATACATTTACGATAAAGACGGCATTAAGCTTGATATTGTCAAGGATATCAAAGAGGTTCGCCGGGGACGTATCAAAGAGTACGTGGATGCAGTTCCTACCGCTGTTTATACAGAAGGAAAGGGAATCTGGAGCATTCCATGTGACATCGCTCTTCCATGTGCGACGCAGAACGAACTGAATTTAGACGATGCAAAGGCCTTAAAGGCAAACGGATGCTTCGCAGTGGCAGAGGGCGCTAACATGCCTTCTACAAGAGAAGCAACGGACTTCTTCCAGGAGAACGGCATGATGTTTATGCCTGGCAAGGCAGCTAACGCAGGCGGCGTGGCGACTTCCGCACTGGAGATGAGCCAGAACAGCTTAAGACTTTCCTGGTCATTTGAGGAAGTGGATGAGAAGCTTCACGGCATCATGGTAGGCATCTACGCGAAAGCAGCGGATGCGGCTGAGAGATACGGCGTAAAGGGCAACTATGTGGCCGGCGCCAATATCGCGGGATTTGAGAAGGTTGTGGAAGCTATGATGGCTCAGGGCGTTGTGTAGGATTCTGAGGTTTTCTATTAGACTGCTTATGAGACAAACGTAAATAATTAAAAACCGGAAGACAGGAAGGGATACCGATCCTTTCATGCTTCCGGTTTTTTGATTTTGTAAATCGTAGAAATAGCAATTGATACAAATCACAATGAATTTTTATACTCCGTAGGACTGATGCCCTCCACCTCCTTAAATGCCCGCACAAAATGCGCCGGTTCGGGATAGCCCACCGCGTCGGCCACCTCATAGACTTTCAAGTTTCCCTGGCGGATCAGCTCCTTGGAGGTCTGGATGCGGAAATCCCGCAGGTACTGGCGGAAGGTGATTCCTGTCTTGCTTTTGAACAGAGTACTGAAATAATTCGGGTTTAAGTATACATAGGCGGACACATCGTTCAGGGTAATGGTATCCCTGTAATTATTCCGGATATATTCCCTGGCCTTTTTTATGACGAAGTCCTCTTTATTATTAAGGGAATCCATGGCCTTTTCCACATAAAAGTTCAGCGTGGCAAACATGGAGGTCTGAAGCTCTTTTAAGCTGGAAGCATCCTCGATCTGCGCCAGAATGTCATAGTCTGTCAGGCTGGACTGACTGACGACCGGGATGAAGTTGGCGTTGCGTCCCATCAGGTCATAAATACCGTTGGATAAGGTCCTGCGCAGATGCGCGACTGGGGGGCGGCGGCTGTTAAAGTACGCGAACAGCCGGGAAAGGTGTTCGAGGGCGCCGGCATAATCGTATTCGGCCAGCGCGGCGGTCGTTAAGTCTAAAAGCTCCTGCTCCGCCGTTGTATGCCGCTTCATGCCGGTCTGCTCTCCTTCCTTTGAGCCGGTCCACTCCTTTGAATCAGCCGTATAGGGCAGGTCGAAGAAATACCGCTCAAAGCCCCGCAGGCATTCCGCCTTTAAAAAGGATAAGTCGGCCAGGGGCAGAGGGCTTAAGCTGGCGCTTACGAAAAGTCCCTCGTCTTCCAGCTGCTTTAGAAATGCGGCTGTAAGGGCCGCGCATCTGGCGGTCTCTCCCAGTTCAAAAAGCAGCAGAATCCAGTACTGGCCGATCTCACCGTATATCGGGCAGTAGGAGGATGAAGGAGGAAAGCAGGACTCGAAGCGGGTCTCAATAAAATTGCGGATGATTTTTTTGCGGGAATAGAGGCCGTGGGACATATCGACGTACAGAACGCGGCAGGGCGTATCCAGGGTGATGTGGCTGCGCCTCAAAAATGCTTCCTTCTCCTCGTCTACCGGGGCAGATCCGAAGAAGCCCTCCAGAAGAATCTGATTCTTTAAATCGGCCTCCAGGGCCGGTGGATTTAAGGAATTGATCTCCAGCGACTTAAAGATAGAATCCAGGGCATTTAAGAGCAGTCCCTCATTTACCGGTTTTAACAGATAATCGATGGCTCCCAGCTTTAAGGAACTGCGGACCAGATTATAGTCGTCATATCCGCTCAGCACCAGTGTCGGAGGGATGACGTATTCTTCCTTTAAATGAGTGAGCAGCTCTAAACCGCCCCACACGGGCATCTTGATGTCGGTGATGACGGCATCAAAATGAAACTTAACCACCTGATCGTAGGCGATTCGTCCATTTTCCGCGGTGTCCGTAATAACGGTGTCCGGATAAGCATTTTGAATCATCCGGGACAGTCCGATCCGGATGTTGGGATCATCATCAACCACCAGTATTTTATACATGATTTTCCTCCTCCTTGCTGGAACGTGTCTTAAAATTCATTCCTGTCATCTGCACGCCTCACTTCGCAGACGTAAGCGGAATTTTAATGCAGACTGAGGTTCCGCGTCCCTCCTGGCTCTCGATCGTCAGCCCGTAGCCGATTCCATAATATAGCTCGATCCGGCGGTGCACATTCTTTAAGCCAATGCTTGTAAATGCCTCATTTTCACCTCTGATATAGCCGTTCAGTGCCTCCACCTGTTCCGGCGCCATCCCCACGCCGTTGTCCGTTACCTGAAAATAGAGGATTCCCTCTTTCTGATATCCGAAGATACCGATCCGTTCATTTCCTGTAAAGCCCTCGAATCCGTGATTCAGCGCATTTTCCACGAGTGGCTGGAACATGAGTTTTAATGACAGGAATTCATATAAGTCCTGGCTCACCATGACATTGATCTTCACGGCGTAGTGGAAGCGGTACTGCTGGAGTGTAATATATTCCTTTAAATGCTCAATTTCCTCCTTCAGAGTCACCAGCTCGGTCGGTGAGGAGACCCCGTAGCGCAGGACATCGGCCAGCAGCAGGCACATCTGGGAGATATCGTGGGCGCCTTCCGTGTAGGCCGCCATACGCATGCTTTCCAGCGTATTGTAAAGGAAATGAGGATTAATCTGATTACGGAGCATCTGAAGCTCCAAATCGCGTTCTGCAATATCCTTTAAGTAAACTGTATTGATCAGATGCTCCACCTGTCCGGCCATCTGGTTAAAAGAGTTGGTCAGATATCCCAGCTCCGCATCCGGAGGAATCCCGACACGGACGGAGAAATTCCCCTGTCCGATCTTTCCGCAGGCGGACACCAGGGTCTCGATCGGTTTCGAGATACCGCGGAAGGTGTACTGGACGAAGAGGATGATCAGAAAGAGCAGAAGCAGCAGGGACACCAGGATCATTACCAGCGGCATATAGGAGATTACGGCGGCCGGAGTGGATATCACACAGGACAGGCCGGTAGAATGATCGGTCACCATATGGAAGAAATAGCCGTTTCCTTTGAAATTTATGTTATCTTTGAAGTTTACATAAGTATAAGGCGCTTCGGACGACGCCTCGGAGGTTCCGGGGGCAGGCATCCGGCTGGACATGGTTTCCAGCGGAAAACTGTCAGAGGACGACAGCAAGCCATTATCTGCATCTAAGAGGGCATAGGACTGGCCTTTGTAGGAATGCAGGCGGGTAAAGGAGGACTGGAGGTCATTGATATCCAACTGGGCAAGGACGAGGCATAGCGGGGCAAATGAGCTGCGCAGGTTAATGAGGACACGGGTGCCGTAGAGGTAGTGCCGGGAGGCTCTGCCGGATGGATCTTCCCCGGATTCATTGAAATCAGAGGGGATCTGATCCGATTTCAGCAGCACAAGTTTGCCCTTCCGGTCTATGACATGCTCCCGCCAGGGGGCCTCTGTGAGAGAGGACGCGGTGAGGCGGGTGAAGTCCCTGCTGTCGAAGATGATGGGATCACCATCGTTGGTGTAGAGATAGAGGCCTTCCAGGGAGGGAAATAGGTAGAAGAGCTTTCTCGTGGCAGTGGTAAATGTCTTGGAGAGAGCGGCGCTCGTCTCTTCTGAAGTCGCATAATCCGATAAATAAGGGAAAATGGAACCGTTTCCATTATTCTGATAATGCTCCTGAAGAAGATAGGAAGTCACCTTATCCAGAGTATCCACCTTGCCGGAGGCCTGTTCCAGCAGGGTCGCAGCCGTCTGATAGGCGGCGGTGTCCAGCCGGGCGTAGGTCTGCCTGCGAAGCGTTATAAAGATATAGGTAAAACAGCCTGCCATCAGCAGGACGATTAAAAACAATATAATGAAGAGACGTTTGCGGACTCCTAAATGCTTCAGTGATATCTTTTTTTTCATGGCGTTCCCCAATCTGACCGTTCTGTGGTACAGACCTATTATAGCAACAGAAAATGACAGGATGCAAGCCGGCGGAGCGAGGATGTGAAGAAATGGTAAGAAATATAAAGTAGGGGTATTCATTTCCTGTAAAAAATTGATTATGATTAGATCATCAAAAAGACGTGCACGTTTGAAAAAAGGGAAAGTGAGAAAAGGTTATGAGATATCGGAAAGTAATGGCGGTTTTATCAGCAGCTGCACTGGCAGCAGGCGTTATAACAGGATGCGGCGGAGCATCCGATCAAACAGGCGGTGAGAGTTCCAAAGCGGTGGCGGGATCTGTCACACTGGATTTCTTTCAGATGAAAAATGAAGCTAAATCCGTTTATGATGAGATTATTGCGAAGTTTGAGGCGGAAAATCCCGGTGTCAAGATCAATCAGATTTCTCCGGCAGACTCTGAGACCGTATTTTTAACCAATATTTCCACCGGCGATATTCCGGACATCATGAGTGTCTATCCGGCGGAGGCGACGTATAAGAGCATTATGGACGAAGGTATCATGGCGGATATGACCGGCGAGAAGGTACTTGAGAACGCAGAAGCCACAGCTGTGAAGATGTGCGAGCATAACGGTAAGGTATATACCATGCCATTTGCTCTCAGTTCATTCGGAATTTTCTGTAATAAGGACATGTTTGAGGAACAGAATCTGGAGCTTCCGGAGACCTGGGATGATTTGATTAAGGCTTGCCAGACCTTCGAGGCGGCGGGCATTACTGCCATCGCCTGCAATGATAAGGACTCTGTCGCACTCGGACAGGAGGCGGAGCGAATCATCGGTATTATTAAAAATGATGTTTACAACGATTTTGAAACGGTTGGAACGAGTGACGCTTCGTTTACGGACGCTAATCTTCCTTACGTGCGTACCATGGCGGAAGCCATGCTGGAGCTGAGAAAGTACGGCCCCAAGGATTCTCTTGCAATCGGCAGAGAGCAGGCTACCTCTGACTTCGTCAATAACAAATATCCCATGTTTATCAGCGGAACCTGGGGACTGGCGGCTATCTTAAAGGCAGCGCCTGAAATGAAACTTTCCATGGTACCGATTCCTAATCCCGCAGGGGAAGCGCAGTCCCTTCCGATCAATGTGGACATTGCCCTGGGATACTCTGCGACGACAGAGCATCCGGAGGAGGCGCTTAAGTTTATCGAATTCTGTGCAAGACCGGAGATCAACCAGCTTCTGGCGGACAATGAGGGAACACCTACGGTTATCAAAGGCGTAGAGTACCACATTGAACCCCTGGCCCTGATGAAAGAGAAGATGGCGGGAGACAAGACATTCCTGACCCTTGTCAACTACTGGCCGGCCGGCATGCGCAACAAGTGGGCGATTCCGATGCAGCAGCTTCTGATCGACCAGAATGTCGATCATTTCCTGGAAGAGACCGACAGGATTGTTAAGCAGTACTACAAAGAATCCTAGAACGTATTTGAACATGAATTTTAGGTATACTTGAGAGCAGATGTTGAATACGCTCTATAACAAAAGGTGTTGTGCTTACGCTTCCCAAGGAAGCAGGCACAACACCTTCTTTCAAAAAGAGAGGGTTTTTATGAAGAGTAAGAAAAAGATAAACAACAGGGATATCACGCTGTTTCTGTTCGTGATACCGGCAGTGGTGCTCTACTGCATGTTTTTTATTTACCCCATTATCAATGGTTTATATTACAGCATGACGGACTGGAACGGGATCACAAAGAAGTTTCATTTTATCGGACTGGGCAACTATCTCTCCATCGTGCAGGACGCCCGTTTCCGCGGGTCCTTCCTGTTTACTCTTGTCTACGCGCTGATGCTCCTGGCTCTGGTTCTGGTGATCAGCATGGTGCTGGCGCTCCTTTTGAACAGCAGGATTAAGTATAAATCGGCCTTCCGCGCTATTTATTTCTTCCCGGCCGTCATCAGTATGCTGACTGCGGGCCTGATATTTAACGAGTTCTTTTACCGGGTGCTCCCGGGGATTGGCGGGCTTTTTAACATCGAAGTGCTGAAGACCAGCATCCTGTCCAATCCCAGCCTGGCGAAATACGGAATTCTGTTCGTTCACGTATGGCAGAGCGTGGCCATACCTACCGTACTTTTGATGGCGGGGCTTCAGTCGATTCCGCAGGAACTGATTGAATCGGCTTCTTTGGACGGCGCGAATAAATGGCAGCTGTTTAAACACATCACGCTACCCTTCGTGCTCCCGGTGGTGACTGTGGTGGTCGTTCTCATGTTTAAAGACGGTCTGATGCTGTTTGATTACGTGGTGGGCCTGACGCAGGGCGGACCTGCGGGGGCCACGGAGAGTGTGGCGCTCCTCATCTACAACCACGGGTTTAAGGAAATGAAGTTCAGCTATGGTATTGCGGAATCCATTATTCTGTGCATTCTGGTGTGTACGATTTCCTTTATCCAGATTGCCGTCAACAATAAGAAGAAAGTCTATTAGGAGGGAGGATCTATGAAAACACAGACGAAACGGGCAGCCGGCACGTATCTCATTCTGGGAATTGGTATCCTGCTCATCATCTATCCCCTGTTTCTGACGGTCATTTCGGCCTTCAAGACGGAACCGGAGATTACAAAGAATTTTCTGGCGCTGCCGGAAAGCTTTTACCTGGGGAACTTCAAAAATATACTGAGCCGTCCCGATTACTATCAGGCGGTTGGAAATACCTTATACATAACAATTTTGTCTCTGGCCGGTATGATCGTGGTTCTTCCCATGGTGTCCTATTCCATTGCCAGAAAGATGGATGTCAGCCGTTTTTATAAATACCTCTATTTCTTCCTGCTAGTCGGCATCTTTGTGCCGTTCCAGGTAAAAATGATGCCCTTGATCAAGACGATGAGCAGCCTTCACATGCTGACTCCCGCTGGAATCATCATCGTGTATGTGGCCAGCTCCATCTGTGAGGGCGTGTTCCTCTACGTGGCGTTTATCCAGGGCGTACCGACGGAGCTGGAGGAGGCAGCCTACATTGACGGAGCATCCACAGCCAAGACGTATTTCCAGATCATTCTGCCGCTCTTAAAACCCATGACGGCTACGGTGCTGATTAAGATGGGCTTATGGATCTGGAACGATTTCTTTCTTCCTCTGCTGGTATTAAATAAATCGACGAAGTACTGGACGCTGACGCTGTTTCAATACAACTTTAAGAGTACCTTTACAGTGGATTATGCGCTGGTGTTTGCCACCTTCATACTGTCCATGCTCCCGGTGTTCCTGGTGTACCTGGTCCTGCAGAAACAGATCATCGGCGGGCTGACCAACGGGGCGGTCAAGGGCTGAGTGATGCGGCGGCTTATACCGCTGGAAAGGAGATTATACCATGAAAATAAAGTATTTGGGAACCGCGGCCGCGGAAGGCTGGCCGGCGCTGTTCTGTGACTGCCCATCCTGCCAGATGGCGCGGGAGCTGGGTGGTAAAAATATCCGGACACGCGCCCAGGCGGTGGTGGATGGCAGACTGTTAATTGATTTTGGACCGGATACGTATCTGCATGTGATCAGAGACGGTCTGAAGCTTCATGAAATAAACCATTGTATCGTGACTCACGGGCACTGCGACCATTTCTATGCCACGGATCTGATGATGAAGGCCAGGCCCTATGCCCAGTCCGGAAGTGCCGCGCCGTTTCATGTCTATGGTACAAAGCGGATCGGGGAACTGTATAAACGCATGCGGGATGTGGATGACGACTGTGTAAATCTGGATGACTGTGTAAAACTCTCTGAAATTTACCCGTTTCAGCCATTTTCCGTCTTAAATTACCGGGTGACGCCTCTTCGGGCCGCCCATGATCCGGCGGAGTGCTGTCTGATCTTTCTGATCGAGGATGAGGCGGGAAAGACGCTTCTGTATGGAAATGATACGGCGTATTTTCCGGAGGAGACGTGGGAACAGCTGCGCGGCCGGCGGCTGGATCTGGTCAGCCTTGACTGCACCATGGGGATTCTGGGGGACGGAGCGACCCATATGGGCTGGAATGGGGATGTGAGAACAAAAGAACGGCTGGAGGCCATGGGCTGTGTCCATGACAACACTGTGTTTATCCTCAATCATTTCTCCCATAACTGCGGTCACGGGCTCTCCCATGAGGAGATGGAGGCACTGGCGGCGCCAAAGGGCTTTCTGGTAGCCTGCGACGGGTTTACAGCGGAAGTATAGGACGAAAGACGGGAGAGAGAAGATGCAGAAAAAATTAAATCGGATTTATGACGGCCATATGCAGGCGCTTTTATTCTGGATGTGCTGGCTGGTGTATTTTGCCTCCTATATCGGCAGGCTTAACTACTCGTCGGCCATGCCGGCCATGATCGGCGGATCTGTGATTACCGCCTCGCAGGCCGGGTTTATCAGCATGGTCTACTTTTTTGCCTACGGTGCGGGGCAGTTTCTCAACGGTATGCTGGCAGACCGCCTCCATCCGGGGAAAATGATATTCGCCGGGCTGTTTACCTCCGGTCTCTTAAATCTGGCCATGGGTTTCTTATCTGGCTTTGGGATGATGGCGCTGTTCTGGTGTGCCAACGGGTATACCCAGGCGATGATCTGGCCTCCGATCATGAGAATCTTTGCAAAGATGATGACCGAAGAGAGAAAAGTAAAATACTGCGTGCATATCACCTCCACCATGGCGGTGGGAACGCTTGCCTCCTACCTGTTGTCCGCGGCGATGATCGCGGCTGCGGGCTGGCGGTTTGTGTTTTATGCTGCCGCCGTATGCATGTGCGGGACAGCGCTGGTGTTTTGGCGTGGGTTTGCAAGGGTCGAGGCGTATTCGATGGAACATGGGGCTGCGGAAGCATATGGGGGTGTGGTAGAATGTGGGAATGTGGTAGAATATGAGGAGAGGGCAGAACGGGGGAAGGTAATAGAATATGAGGAGAGGACAGAACAAGGGAAAACGGCAGACACCGGCTCCATGCCATTTGGACGGCTTCTGACCGCATCCGGCCTTCTGTTCCTTCTGATCCCGGTGGTGGTTCACGGCGTCTTAAAGGACGGTGTGACTTCGTGGGTTCCAACGTATATCAGCGAGACGTTTATGGCCTCGCCGACGCTGTCCATACTGGTGACGACCATGCTTCCGGTCATTAACCTGACCGGGGCCTATGCCGCTCAGTTTATGTACCGGAGATTCTTTCAGAAGCATGAGGTTAAGACGGCGTCCTTTTTCTTTCTCATTGCCACCGGCGCGCTGGTTCTGCTCTGGCGGTTCAGCGCGGTCAATATGTTTCTGACGGCGGGGCTGCTGTCCGTTATTACTGCGTCCATGATGGCGGTCAATACGCTGTTTGTTAATCTGCTCCCGCTCCATTTCGAAAAGGAGGGGAGAGTTTCTACCGTTTCGGGATTTTTAAATGCGATGGCCTACCTGGGATGCGCCATTTCCACCTATGGAATTGGTGTGCTGGTGCAGCATGTGGGCTGGCAGGTGACGATCTTCGGCTGGCTGGCCATGACTGCCGCGGCTCTGGCCGTGTGCTTTATTTTAAGAAAACGGGTATTCACAGTAAAGATGAGCATGAAGGAGGATACAATCCATGAGCAAATGGGTCTATCAGGCAGACGGGTTCAGCCCCGATGAGGAAAGCTGCGTGCTGCACGAGACTGTGTTCCATAACGGGAACGGCTATATCGGTGTGCGGTCTAATTTTGAGGAGGGGTATCCGGAGGGACAGAAGACCATCCGCGGCTCCTATATCAACGGATTTTACGATTTTATGAAAATGCCCCAGGCGGAAAAACTCTGCGGCTTTGTCGAGGAAAAGCAGACCATGGTCAATGTGGCCGATACCCAGACAATCCGCTTAAAACTGGGCAGTGAGGAATTTTCCCTGTTTGAGGGGACCGTACTCCGGTTCTGCCGCCGTCTGGATATGGAAAAAGGTGTGACAGAGCGCAGTATGGTCTGGCGTTCTCCCGAGGGGAAAGAGGTGGAGATCACCAGCCGGCGTATGGCTTCTTTTGTAAAATTACCGCTTTTCACGATGGAGTATCAGGTGAAATCCTTAAATTACAGCGGAGAAGCTGAAATTATCTCGGATCATAACGGGGAGGTGAGCAATTACTGTAATCCCGACGATCCGAGAGTCGCGGGGGAAAGCATCTCTCACCTGCGCCCGGTAAAGGCAGTGGTGGAAGGCGATGTGTCCTGTCTGGTAACAGCGGCTGCGGCTTCCGGCCTCCTGGCCTGCAGCGCGGTATGCCACCGGCTTTCCGTCCCGGCCAAGGAGACGAGGGAGACGGCGGGACACCGGATCACGCGGACGTATGCTTTTCAGATGATGGCGGGTGAGACCATCTCCATGACGAAATACACGGTATTTACGGATTCTGTGCGCCGTCCGGATGTGTTGGCCTGGGCCATGGCTGAGATGAGTGAGGCCGTGGAAATGGGACTGGAGTACTGGTATCAGAGGCAGCAGGAGTACCTGGCAGAATTCTGGAGGTGTTCGGATCTCGATATTGATGGGGATGAAGAGACGGCTGTGGCGGTGCGTTACAATCTCTATCAGCTGCTTCAGTCCGCAGGCCGGGATGAATTCTGTAATATTGCGGCAAAAGGGCTGTCCGGAGAGGGATATGAAGGCCATTACTTCTGGGATACGGAGATGTATATGCAGCCGTTTTTCACTCTGACGAATCCGGATATCTCCAGAAGGCTTCTGTCGTTCCGGTACAGAACGCTCGACGAGGCCAGGAAGAATGCCCGGATTGCCGGACACGAAAGCGGAGCGTTATATCCGTGGAGAACCATTATGGGAAAGGAGTGCTCCGGTTATTTTCCGTCCGGAACGGCCGCATACCATATCAATGGGGACATTGCCTATGCGGTGGCGGCGTATTATCTGGTGACAGAGGACCGGGAGTTCCTCGCGGATATGGGTGCGGAGATTCTGTTTGAGACAGCCAGGCTCTGGATAGATGCAGGGAATTTTCATGAGGGCCGTTTCGAGATCCATGAAGTGACCGGACCGGATGAATATACGTGTCTGGTGGATAACAATTACTATACAAATGCGTGTGCAAAATACAACCTGCACTGGGCCGTAAGATCCTGGGAGATTTTAAAGGAAGAGGGAACACTGGGGCCGGTGGCGGAGAAGATCGGGCTGACGGATGAGGAAGCGGCTCTTTTCCGGCAGGCGGAGGAGGCCATGTACCTGCCGTATGACGAGAAATTGGGCATCAATCCGCAGGATGAGACATTTCTGTCTAAAAAGATCTGGGACTTAGACCATACGCCCAGGGAAAATTTCCCGCTTCTCCTTCATTATCATCCGCTGTATTTATACCGCCATCAGGTGTGCAAGCAGGCGGACACGGTTCTGGCCCACGTACTGTTTGAGGACATGCAGTCCAGGGAGACCATGGAGAAGTCGTTCGACTACTATGAGAAGATCACAACGCACGATTCCTCGCTGTCTACGTGTATTTTCAGCATCATGGCCTCCCGTCTGGGCAGAAGAGAAAAGGCATACAGCTATTTCGGAGATTCGGCAAAGCTGGATCTGTTCAATACGCACCATAACACTGGGGATGGAATCCATACAGCCAACATGGGCGGCGTCTATATGGCGGTTGTCTATGGCTTCGGCGGCCTTAAGGTCAAGGAGCAGGGGCTGTTCCTTGACCCGTATCTGCCTGAAAAATGGAACGCCTACCGTTTCCAGTTTGTTTATCTCGGAAGCCTGATTTCGGTGGAGGTGAACCGGAATGGATGCAGGCTTACTCTGCTGGAAGGAAAGCCGCAGACGGTGACGGTTTACGGAAAACAGTGTTCTTTAACGGGAACTGCTGCGTTTTCCATGGGAGAGAAGAAGGTGCCACAGTATGACGCGGTAATCTTCGACCTGGATGGAGTCATCTGCCACACGGACGCCTACCATTATCAGGCGTGGAAGGCGCTGGCGGACCGGCTGAGAGTGCCGTTTGATGAACAGGTCAACAATCTTTTACGGGGCGTGTCCCGGGAGGAGAGTCTGGAGATTATCCTAAAGCATGGCGGGCTGACTACATTGACGGATGAGGAGAAACGGCGGGCCTGTGCTGAGAAAAATGAGATCTACAAGGGACTTTTAGATGAAATGTCACCGGCCGATTTAAGCGCGGAGGTGAAGGACACGCTTGACGGCCTGCGAGCCATGGGAATAAAGCTGGCGATCGGTTCCTCCAGTAAAAATGCGAAAAAGATTTTGGAGCGGATCGGTCTTGGCGGCTATTTTGATGCCATTTCTGATGGAACGAATATCACGCGATCCAAACCGGATCCGGAAGTATTTCTACTGGCGGCGCAGTATGCGGCGGCTGATCCGGAGCGTTGTCTGGTAGTCGAGGATGCCAGGGCAGGCATCGAGGCGGCGTGCCATGCCGGGATGGACAGCGCCGGTATTGGTGATGCGGCATTGTGCGAAAAGGCAAGTTACGGCATGGAGACATTTTCACAGCTGCTGACAATCTGTGGAAAGCCGTAAAATGGGGATAAAATCATAATAATTTTATAAAATATTACTGGCATTATCTCATATTATAGTATATAATAAGCGATAAGACTTGAGGCGGAGTTTTCTTCGCCTCATTGTTTTCTTTCCTGAAATGTGAGAAAATAGAGACAGGGGAACAGGAAAGAAGTAAATTTCAGTAAAGCAAAGGCAGGTGACGACATTATGCATAAATTCTTAAGGTCTATTGGATTCAGCCTCTACCAGAAGGACCGGGATATCGATAAATTGTTAGATCAAATGACAGAAGATTTATCTGGCATGAAGCGGATTCAGCTGGATGAGGAGACGAACCTCTGTGAGATCAGAAAAGAGGTTGCGCCTGGAATGGGAATCGCCGTATTTGGACAGATGGACCGGGATGGGGTATTTCACCGGAATTATTACTATCCTTTTTTGAGAAGCGAGGATATGACATCGGATGTGTCCTGTTCTATTCAGCGCCATACAGAGCGCGAGACGTATGCGGGACTGCTTGATGAGTATAAGGTCGGTATTTCCCTGATTTTTTATATCGATAATTCATTCGAGTGCAGGGAGAGAATCATGGATAAGAGTTCCCTGGAGACGAAACGGGCTAATTTAACCGGGCTGGCGGTCAGCGGTAAGATTCTTCTGCCGATTCAGAAGACAGAGAAGCAGCGGGAGAATGCAAAGGTTACGGCAAAGGAGCGGAACACGCTTCTGGAGGCAGCCAAGAACGGTGATGAGGACGCCATGGAGACTCTGACCATCGAGGACATCGACATGTATTCCCAGATTTCCAGACGGGTGATGAAGGAAGATCTGTATTCGATCATCGATTCCTGTTTTATGCCGTGCGGAATTGAATGCGACCAGTACTCGGTAATCGGTGAGATTACGGAAATCGTGGAAAAGAAGAACCAGATTACCGGAGAAGACGTTTACGATTTGAAGCTGGAATGCAGCGATATCGTATTTCATGTGGGAATCGCAAAGCAGGATTTGACCGGAGAACCGGCGGTTGGCAGACGGTTTAAGGGACAGATCTGGATGCAGGGCAATGTGGTGTTTGATGAGGCGGCGGACTAGGCCGTGTTTGAATATGAATTTTTAAACACACCCTAAGCCGGGGGATTTTGAAAGATTCTTCAAGTAAAACTTGACGAAACGCCTAATTGTTAATATAATAATATACAGCCTGTTCGCGGAAGACCCGCGGCACAGGGGATGTTTCTGTAGCTCAGCAGGATAGAGCGTCCGCCTCCTAAGGTTGTGCTCTACCAGCTGCCTTACGGGGAAAAGTGATCGTTGCC